>JANMQW010000425.1:0-11344 GCA_031370725.1 Novosphingobium sp. | reverse complement strand
GCTTGCCACCCCGCGGTGGCGCGACTATAGGCCCGCTCCTGCCTCGGTACCCCAGGTTCTTGGACAAGGGGTGCCAGCATCGGTCGGGGAATAGCTCAGCCTGGTAGAGCACTGTCTTCGGGAGGCAGGGGCCGGAGGTTCGAATCCTCTTTCCCCGACCATTTTCTTTTCAGCAAACTTTTCGCCACGGCGCCCCGCGCGGGAACGACTGCGCCGGGCCGCAGTTGCAGCCCTTGAACAGCTTCAAGGGACAAGCACCATGGCCGAAACCTACACCGATGCGATCGCCAAACTGAAGGCCGACCACGACAAGGTCGAAGCGATCTTTGCCAAGCTCAAGAATGCTGGCGAGGCCGAGACCCGCACGCTGGGCAATCAGGTCAGCAACATGCTCAAAATCCACATGACGCTGGAGGAAGAGCTGTTCTACCCGGCACTGCGCGGCAAGAAGGAAGCCGACGAGGACAAGCTCGACGAAGGCCTGGTCGAGCACGATTCGGGTAAGGTCCTGGTCAACGACGTGCTGGCCGATCTGAAGCAAGACCGGCTTGGGGCCAAGTTGCAGGTGCTCGGTGAGCACATGGAGCATCACCACAAGGAAGAGGAAGAGTACGAAACCGGCATCTTTGCGCAGGCGCGCAAGGCCGGAATCGATTTGGTGGCGCTGCTAGCCACGATGGAAACCCGCGAAGCGGAGCTTAAGGCCGAACTCAAGGACGGCGATCTGCCGACCGCCGAGATGAACTTTGTCGAGGTCGAAGCCAGCGAAACCTAACCGCTGCGTAGCAGCTGCACGCCATAGTCGCGCTCGAACAGGTAGAGCAGCGTGCGTGCGGCCTGCCCGCGCGGATTTTCCAGGCCTCCGTCACGGTCGATCAACAAACGGGCGTCGTCGTGCGCGATTGGCAGCAGGCGCTGGATTTGGTCGACGTCGGCGACGCGGAACGGGGTCTCGCCCGACTGCCGCGTTCCAAGCAGCTCGCCTCCGCCGCGCAGACGCAGATCTTCCTCGGCCAGCAGAAAGCCGTCCTGAGTCTGGCGGAGCAACGCCAGCCGTTCGCGCCCGGTCTCGCTGAGCGTCTCACCACGCAGGAGCAGACAGGTCGATTTTGCCGCGCCGCGCCCGACGCGTCCGCGCAGCTGGTGAAGCTGCGCCAGCCCGAAACGCTCGGCCTGCTCGACCACCATCAACGTCGCGTCTGGCACATCGACCCCGACTTCGATTACCGTGGTGGCGACGAGCAGTTTCTTTGCGCCGCTGGCAAACGCCTCCATTGCCGAGTCCTTGATCTCGGGTCGCAACTGGCCGTGGACGAGGACCACATCATCGCCGAACCGCAACGTAAGCGCAGCGAAGCGCGCTTCGGCGGCGGCGGTGTCTTCGCCCTCGCTTTCGCGGACCATCGGGCAGACCCAGTAGGCCTGCTGCCCGCCCGCGATATGCCGCCCGACGCCATCGACCACTTCGGCCATTCGCTCGACCGCGACCACCCGCGTATCGATCGCCTGGCGGCCGGGCGGCATCTCGTCGAGCCGCGACACGTCCATCTCGCCGTACTGAGCTAAAGTCAGTGTGCGCGGAATCGGAGTGGCGGTCATCGCCAGGCAGTGGGGCGTTCGCCGCGCTTTCTGCGTCAGCAGCAGGCGTTGGCCGACGCCGAAGCGGTGCTGCTCGTCGATCACCACCAGCCCGAGATTGCGATAGGAAACGGTGTCCTGGAAGATCGCGTGGGTGCCGATCAGGATATGGATGCTGCCGTCGAGCAGCCCCATCAGGATCGATTCGCGCGCCCTGCCGTTGTCGCGCCCAGTGAGCAGCGCAATCTGTACGCCGGTAGGCGCGGCCATCCGCCGCAGCGTTTCATAGTGCTGACGCGCAAGAATTTCGGTCGGGGCGAGCAGCGCCGCTTGCGCTCCGCCTTCCACCGCGATCAGCATCGCCTCGAGCGCGACCACGGTTTTGCCCGACCCGACATCGCCCTGAAGCAGCCGCAGCATCGGCGCGCCCTGAGCCATGTCGCCTTCGATTTCGCTTATCGTCCGCTGCTGCGCGCCGGTCAGTGCGAAAGGTAGCGCTAGCTGCGAACGAAGGCTGCCGTCGCCCGCCAGCGACTGCCCCGTCCTCGCCCGATTGGAACGCCGCACCAGCATCAGCGCAAGCTGGTTGGCGAACAGCTCGTCGTAGGCCAGCCGATCGCGCGCTTCGGGATGCGAGCCGCGGTGCGCCAGCGCCAGCGCCTCGCGCCAGCTCGGCCAGCCCATTTGCGCGAGCAGCCCCGGCTCGATCCATTCGGGCAGATCGGGCAGCGACCCCAGCGACTGCTGGGCGAGCGTGTGGATGCGGCCTTGGGTCAGGCCCTCCGCCAGCGGATAGACCGGCTCCACCAAGGTCGTCAGCGAACCGGCGCCTTCATCCGAGATGTGGTCCGGGTGGACGATCTGGCGGGTTTGGCCGAACTGGTCGAGCCGTCCTGCAATCCAGCGCTTTTCGCCCAGCGGCAGGCCTTTCTTGGCCCACCCCGCGTTGCGCCCGAACCAGGTGAGCGCGACATAATCGCCCGCGGCATCTTCGGCCAGCACCCTGAACGGGCCGCGCCCCGCCGAAGCGCGGTATTCGCGTGGGGTCAGCGCGATGACGATCTGTTCGCCGACATCCGCATCATCGAGCATGGCGACTGCGCGGCGCTGCACGAACCGATCGGGCAGATGATAGGCAAGGTCCTTGACCCGCGTCAGCGCCAGCCGTTCCATCGGTTTTGCCAGCTGCGGCCCCACACCCTTGAGCCCGGCCACTTCGGCAAACAGCGGGTTGAGCAAGTCGGGACGCATGGCGCGCTGATAGCGCCTCCGAACACAGTCGTCGCCCCCGCCCTTGTCTTGCGGCAAGGGGTCGATTAGCGCGATCCCAATGTCCGATCCCGCCCGCATCGCTAAACTGCGCTTCCGCGCCTGGCATCGCGGGACGCGCGAGATGGACTATATCTGCGGGTGCTTCTTCGATCGCTGCCACGGCGACTGGAGCGAGGCGCAGTTTGCCTGGTTTGAGACGCTGCTGAAAGAAGAAGATCCCGACGTGATGGCGTGGGCGATGCGAACGCAGGATGTCCCGGCCCGTTTGGCGGGCGCGCAAATGATCGCGTTCCAAAAGCTCGATTACGTCGACACTTCCCGCTAGGGGCGCTCTCGCGTTCCTCCACACAATGCCCGATCTTAACCGCATCCTTTCGGCCAAGACGCCGCTGACGCTCGCATCGGTGGCCCGGGGCGCGGCACCGCTGGTCATGGCCGACCTTGCTCGTGCTGCAGCGCATGCCAGCAAAGGACGCCGCGCGGTGTGGATCGCGCCCGACGAAGCGGGGATGCGCGGCGTGGCCGAGGCAGCGGTGTTCTTCGCGCCCGAGCTGGAGACGATCGAATACCCCGCGTGGGACTGCCTGCCGTACGATCGCGCCAGCCCCGCGCTGTCGGTCAGCGCGCGGCGGTTATCAGCGCTGCACCGGCTGCAAAGTCCGACCAAAAGCCCACAGTTGTTCGTAACCACGGTCAACGCGGTGCTCCAGCGCACGCTTACCCCGTTCCGTATTCGCGAATCGGTGCGCGAGCTGGCGCCCAAGATGGAGATCGGCCGCGAAAGCCTGATCGCGCTGCTCCAGCGCCAGGGGTATGCGCGCACCGATACCGTGATCGATGCCGGCGAATACGCGGTGCGCGGCAGCGTGTTCGATATCTACCCGTCTGGGCTGGACCAGGGTCTGCGGCTCGATTTCTTCGGCGACGAGCTGGAGACGCTGCGCACGTTCGATGCGGGCACCCAGCGTTCTACCGGATCGCTCGAGCGCTTCCTGCTTCTCCCCGCGACCGAAGCCTTGCTCGATGACGAGAGCATCAGGCGCTTCCGCGCGCGCTATCGCGAGCGATTCGGGGGCACGGCGACAACCGATCCGCTCTACCAAACGGTCAGCGACGGACGCCGTCTGGCGGGGATGGAACACTGGTTGCCGCTGCTGGAAGAACGGATGGTGACACTGTTCGACCACCTCGGCGAAGGTGACGTCGCGGTGATCGACGGGTCGGCGCTCAAGGCTGCCGACAGCCGCCTGTCCGACATCGCCGATTACTATGCGGCGCGCAGCGACAAGGCTGCGGCGGCGACCTACCGCCCGCTTCCGCCCGAGCAACTGTATCTGTCCGAACAGGAATTCCAACGCACCCTGACCGCCTGGCCGGTCCACCGCGCAAGCATCTTCGCCGAACCTGAATCGGCCAGCGTGCTCGATTTCGGCTTCGCCAGCGCGCGCGATTTCACCCCTGAGCGCGGGCGCGGCGACAACATCTACGCAGCCGCCGCCAAGCATCTGGCGAGCGTGGCCAAGGCCGGGCGTAAATCGCTGATCGCGTCGTACAGCACCGGCAGCCGCGCCCGCCTGGTTTCGCTTATCGGTGAAGCGGGCAAGGACACAATCCTGCTCGCCGAAGATTGGCAATCGGCCTTGGGCCTCGCCGCAAAGGGCCGCGCGGTGGCGCTGGTCCTCCCGCTCGAACAGGGTTTTGCCAACGCAGAGCTGGAACTGCTGACCGAGCAGGACTTGCTCGGCGACAGGCTGGTACGGCGTCGCAAGCGCAAGAAGGACTCGGACGCCTTCCTCGCCGAACTCAGCGCGCTCAACGTCGGCGATCTGGTGGTTCACGCCGATCACGGCATCGGCCGTTACGAAGGGCTATCACCGATCACCGTGGGCAAAAGCCCGCACGATTGCGTCCAGCTCAGCTATGCCGGGGGCGACAAGCTTTACATTCCGGTCGAGAATATCGACGTTTTGACCCGCTATGGCGCGGATAGCGAGCATGTCGCGCTCGACCGACTGGGCGGCGAGGCGTGGCAGCGGCGCAAGTCGCGGATGAAGGAACGCATCCGCGAGATCGCGGGCGAACTCATGCGCACCGCAGCAAAGCGCGCCTTGCGTCTGGGCGTGACGATCGAGCCCGAACCGTCAGCCTATGCTCAGTTTGTCGATCGTTTTCCGTGGGACGAGACCGACGACCAGGAACGCGCGATCGACGAGGTGCTGGGCGATTTGGCCGCGGGCAAGCCGATGGACCGGCTGGTCTGCGGCGATGTTGGCTTCGGCAAGACCGAGGTCGCGCTGCGCGCCGCGTTCGCCGCGGCCATGGCCGGGCAGCAAGTGGCGGTGGTCGCCCCGACCACGCTGCTCGCCCGCCAGCACTACGCCAATTTCGTCGAGCGCTTTTCGGGCTTCCCGCTCCAGATCGGCCGCCTCTCGCGCCTGGTTCCGGCCAAGGAAGCCGCGGCGACCAAGGACGGGCTAAAGGCGGGCACGGTCGATATCGTGATCGGTACGCACGCAATCCTCTCGAAGTCGGTCGAGTTCAAGCAGCTCGGGCTGGTGATCGTCGATGAGGAACAGCGCTTCGGGGTGACCCACAAGGAACGGCTCAAGCAGCTCAAAGCCGACGTCCACGTCCTTACCCTCACCGCCACCCCGATCCCGCGCACGTTGCAGATGGCAATGTCGGGCCTGCGCGAGCTGTCGACGATCCAGACTCCGCCGGTCGATCGGCTGGCGGTGCGCACGTATGTGATGCCGTGGGACGAGATGGTGATGCGAGAGGCGTTACTGCGTGAGCACAACCGCGGCGGGCAGAGCTTTATCGTGGTGCCGCGGATAGCCGACATGGCCGATGTCGAAGCGTGGCTCCACGACACTGTACCCGAAATCAAGGCGGTCAGCGCGCACGGCCAGATGAGCCCGACCGAGGTCGAGGACCGGATGGGTGCGTTCTATGAGCGCAAGTACGAGGTGCTGCTGGCGACCACGATCATCGAGAGCGGGCTCGACATCCCCAGCGCCAACACCATCGTCATCCACCGCGCTGATCGTTTCGGCCTCGCCCAGCTGTATCAACTGCGCGGGCGGGTCGGGCGCGGCAAGCTGCGCGCCTATGCTTATCTGACCTATCCCGAAAACCAGGCGCTGTCCGAAGTTGCCGAAAAGCGGCTCAAGGTGATCGGCGACCTCGACAGCCTGGGCGCCGGGTTCCAGCTTGCCAGCCACGATCTTGATATCCGCGGCGCGGGCAATCTGCTGGGCGACGAGCAATCGGGCCACGTCAAGGAAGTCGGCTACGAACTCTACCAGTCGATGCTGGAGGACGCGATCTTGGAAGCGCGCGCCGGGGGCATGGCGATAGAACGCCGCAGCGATCGGCTGAGCCCGCAGATTACGGTCGATGCCCCGATCCTGATCCCCGAGGATTATGTCCCCGATCTTGCCGTGCGGATGGCGCTGTACCGGCGGATGAACGATGCCGAGGAACAGGGCGCGGTCGAGGCGCTGGCGGCGGAAATGATCGACCGCTTCGGCCCCCTCCCCCCGGCCACCGTCAACCTGCTCAAGCTGATCGAAATCAAGCGCCAGGCGATGGAGGCCAACATCGCCAAGATCGACGTTGGCGCGAAGGGCGCGCTGGTCACCTTCCGCAACGACGATTTCGCCGACCCGATGGGGCTGATCGCGTACATCGAACGGCTCAAGGGCACCGCCCGTTTGCGCCCCGACCACAAACTGGTGATCCAACGCGAATGGGGCAATCCGGCAGCGCGGCTTCAGGGCTTGGCGCAGCTGACCAAGGGGTTGGCGACAATCGCGCGCAAGGGTGCTTAGCCGTTCGCGATGAAGCGGTCGAAATCGTCGGCTTTGAGTGGCCCGGCCCTCAAGAACCCCTGGAAGTAATCGCACCCCTCGGCTGCCAGCAGGGCGCGCTGCGCTTCGTTTTCCACCCCTTCGGCGATCACCCGCAAATCGAGCGCGCGCGCCATCGCGACGATTGCGCGCAGGATGGCGCGGTCGCGCGGGTCGGTGGCGACGTCGTCGGTCAGCGTGTGGTCGAGCTTGAGGTAATCTAGCGGCAGCAGCTTGAGGTAGCGAAAGTTGGCGAACCCCGAGCCGAAATCGTCGAGCGCGATGCACATCCCGCGCTCTGCCAGCGCACGCAGCGTGGCCGCGGCGCTTTCCAGATCGACCAGCAACGATTGCTCGGTCACTTCCAGCGTGAGCCGCCGCGGGTTGAAGCCACTGGTCGCCAGCGCCTCGTCGAGCGTCTCCGCGCAACTCGACAGCGCCAATTCGCCAGCGGTGAGATTGAGCGATAGGCGCAAGTTTGCATCGCGTGGCCAACGCGCCGCGGCCGACAGCGCGCGTTCGGCGATGTGCCGACCCAGTGCGGCGGTCTGGTCCGACCGTTCGGCCACTGCGAACAGCGTCGCCGCGCCGATCCGCCCCAGCGTGGCGTGATCCCACCGAGCCAAAGCTTCGGCCCCAGTCAGGCGTCCATCGACAAGGCTGAACTGGGGCTGGAACAGCACCGCGATCTCACCCCGGCCCAGCGCCTTCATCAGGTCGCCTTCAAGTGCGGCGCCGCTGCGCCCGCGCGGCATACGGCTGCCATCGGCCCAGATCAGGCGCCGGGCGGGCTGGCTCTGGGCTTCGCCAAGAGCATGGCTGAGACTGTCGATCGCCACCTGCGGCCGGTCCCCGGGGAGCGCCCGCAGCAGCGCGATCCGGGTGGTCAGGCGCACGGCTTCGCCCGCTACCACGAGCGGTCGCGCCACTGCCTCGGCGAGTGCGTCGGCCATGAAGCTCCAGCGTTCGCGGCTCCAGTCGCTGGCGGCGGCGAGCAGAAACGCGCTGCCGTCGATCCGCGCCGCGAACCACTCACCCCCAAGTCCATCACAGGCGAATGCATCGACGCCGAACGCCCGGATTCGCCGCCCGACCTCGACCAGCGCGGCATCCCCCGCAGGCTGGCCGAAGGCCCGGTTGACCGCTTGAAAGCGCTGCAGGCCAATCAGCATGACTTGCCAGCGCAAGCCGTCGCGCGCCCACGTTTCAAGCCGTTGGCGCCCGCTGGCCGCAGCCAGCAGTCCGGTCAGGGTATCGCCATCGCTCACCCCGGGATCGAAGGCCGCACTCGCCATGCGCGCGTCATGCGCTGCAAGGGGTTGAGATTCCGTTCCGAAACGGCTCGCACCGCGGCGCGAATGGCGAAACGCGTTGCCAGCCAAGAGGTTGGCCCATAAACGGACGCACGGCCGCACTGCGCTTGCACAGGGAACCATGACGATGCCCGATCGCGCGCGGCTGGCTCTGCTGGCATCGGACACCGATCACGCCCAGGCCGCCGCGGCCATGCTTGGCACCAACCGGCACTGGGTGCCCCTGGCTGAGGCAGAAGCGGTTGTCGTGGTCGGCGGCGACGGGTTCATGCTCCAGACGCTGCACGCCATGCTCGACGACGGGCCGCTCATACCCGCATACGGGCTCAACCACGGCACGGTCGGATTCCTGATGAACCGCGCCAAGAGCAGCCGCGATATCTTTGACCGCGTGGCCCGTGCCAGGTCGGTCGCGGTTGCTCCGCTGGCGATGACCGCCACCACCCGCGGCGGGATCGAACATCACTTCTGCGCGATCAACGAAGTCTCGCTGCTGCGCGAAACCCGCCAGACCGCCAAGCTGGAGGTCAGCGTCGATGGCAAAGTTCGCATCCCCGAACTGGCCTGCGACGGCGTACTGGTGGCGACCCCGGCGGGCTCCACCGCCTACAACCTGTCCGCCAATGGCCCGATCTTGCCGCTCGGCTCGGCAATGCTCGCGGTGACCCCGATCAGCCCGTTCCGCCCGCGTCGCTGGCGCGGAGCGATCTTGCCAGACACTTCGCGCATCGGCTTCCGCGTGCTCGAACCCGATAAGCGCCCGGTCTCGGTGGTTGCCGATCAGAAGGAACTGCGCGACATCGCCGAGGTCAGCGTGGCAATCGCGCTCGACCAGCGGCTGACCCTCTTGTTCGACCGCGGGCACAGCCTGGACGAGCGGATCGTGACTGAGCAGTTCCAGGTTTGACCACGGCAATCGCGTGAACGACTAATCCGGCGATGGAACTCGCGTAGGGTCTGCCCCCTCTCCCATGAGGGAAGGGGTAAATATCCTTCCCCGCTCGCCACCCCCATGGCATCCTGCCCCCATGAGGCAGAAGGAACTGCGCATCGCGCTCATCTGCTATGGCGGCATCAGTCTCGCGGTGTACATGCACGGCGTGACCAAGGAGGTGTGGCGGGCGACGCGGGCGAGCCGCGGTTTCCAGCGCGGCGATCCGGCTCCCGATGGGGTGGAAGAGGTCTATCGCCGTATCCTCGAAACGATTGCCACCGAACGCAGGGTCGGGCTGCGGGTTCTCACCGACATCGTCGCGGGGGCCAGCGCTGGCGGGATCAACGGGGTGTTCCTCGCCCAGGCGATCGCCAGCGGGCAAAGCCTCGAGCCGCTTACCCGGCTCTGGCTTGAAAAAGCCGATGTCGATGTCCTGCTCGATCCCGATGCGCGGCCGTTTTCGCGGTTTAGCAAGTTTTGGGCGCAACCGCTGGTGTGGATGGCGCTCAAGCGGCCGGGCAATGTGGTTTCCTCGACGGTCGCGCCGGGCACGCGCAACGAGGTGCGAACCAAACTCTCGCGGCTGATTCGGGCGCGGTGGTTCGCACCACCGTTCAGCGGGATCGGTTTCTCACGCCTGATCGCCGACGCGCTGGCGGCGATGGCGCAGGAGAAGGGGGCCAAGGACGATTGGGGCGCGCCGTTGCTGCCCGATGGCCACCCGCTCGATCTGTTCGTCACCGCCACCGACTTCAACGGACACGCCGAAACGCTGCGGCTCAACAGCCCGGCGCTGGTCGAGGAGGCTGAGCATCGTCTTTCGATCGGCTTCCGCACTCATGCGGTGCGCAGCGATAGCCGAAATATGGCACACCCTGCCGAACTGGTGTTCGCAGCGCGCGCTACCGCCAGTTTTCCCGGCGCGTTCCCTCCGCTGACCTTGCCCGAGATCGACCTTATGGCCGAAGAGCGCGCGCTGGCCTGGCCCGGACGCGACGCGTTCCTTGCCCGGATTATGCCCGGCCATGCGGCGCGCGGTGAACTCGCTGGAATCGCGCTCGTCGATGGTTCGGTGCTGGTCAACGCACCATTTGCGCAGGCTATTGCGGTGTTGCGCGATCGCCCCGCGCAGCGCGAAGTCGACCGGCGGATCGTCTATATCGATCCCAAGCCCGACCGCTCACGGATCGATGCGCGCCAGGGCAAGACCGTGGGGTTCTTCAAGGCGATCTTCGGTTCGCTCTCGTCGATCCCGCGCGAACAGCCGATCCGCGACAACCTCGAGCAGCTTGCCAACCAATCGCGCGAGCGGGCCAAGCTGCGCGGAATCGTCACCGCGCTGCGCCCCGAGGTGGAGGAGACGGTCGAGCAGCTGTTCGGCTACACTTTGTTTCTCGACCGACCGACCGCCAAACGCCTCACCGGGTGGCGGGCCAAGGCGCAACAGGCGGCAGCGGAAAAGGCCGGTTTCGCGTTCCATTCGTATGCCCAGGTCAAAGCGTCGGGGATTGTCGAGATGCTCGCGGGGATAATCGTGGGCGCCACCCCGCCGGGCGAGATATCGCGCGATGCGCTGGAGGCGCGGTTGTGGGAGCATTTCCAACGCCAGGGGCTCGACAGGCTGTCGAGTCTGCGCGGTGGGGCAACCCCGCAAGCCATCGCCTTCTTTCGCGCACACGACTTGGGCTTTCGCATTCGCCGCCTGCGCCTCCTGAGCCGCCGCCTCTCGCGTGATTGGACCGACCTTGAGGAGCGGGTCGAGACTTCCACCCGCGAACAGGCGCGCGAGGCGGTGTTCAAGGCGCTGGCGCCGTATCTCGCGCTCGAAACGATGGCTGTGCTGCCCCCCAATTTCGCCGATCTGGCAAGCCGGGCGCTGGCAGATCCAGGCCCCGCGCTCGACGCCGTCGCCGCGCTGCGCGACTTGCCGGGACTCGATCTGCGGACCGATGCGATGCTGGCCGAGGCGCTGGCGGAGATGCCCAAGCCATTGCGCCGCCGGGTGCTGCTCTCCTATCTCGGTTTTCCGTTCTACGACGCTGCCACGCTGCCGTTGCACGACGGCGATGGCCTCAACGAGTTCGATCCCGTCAAGGTTGACCGGATCTCACCCGAAGATTGCAGCGCGATCCGCACCGGGGGCGCCGAAGCGACTTTACGCGGGCGCGAATTCTTCAGCTTCGGTGCGTTCTTCAGTCGCGCCTATCGCGAAAACGACTACCTGTGGGGGCGGCTCCACGGAGCCGAACGGATGGTCGATCTGATCGTCTCAACGGTGGAAGAACCGCTCGATGGAGGAACAGTGGCGGCGTTCAAGCGCGATGCGTTCCTGGCGGTGCTGGATGAGGAGGAACCCCGCCTCCAGACCGAGCCCGGGCTGGTCGCCAGCATCCGCG
>JANMQW010000394.1:0-10953 GCA_031370725.1 Novosphingobium sp. | reverse complement strand
CTTTGGCAAGGTCGGCATCGACCGAAACCTGCGGCTCGCCGGTGTAGCCGCGTGGCCACCACTTGCCCGCGGTCAGCACGTTGCCCGGGGGCAGCGTCTCGGCATAGGTCAGCCCGCGCTCGCCACGCAGCGGCCAGGCGTTGTCGGGGATGGTGGCGAGGTCGGCGACGCGAATCATGCGGCTTGCCGGGCCATAGGCCAGGATCGCGCCGCGCAGGGCTGGCACGGTGCGGATGCGAGCTGCGGGGGCGGCGGCCCTGATGATCCGCGCGAACTCGGCGGCTTTGGCGGGAGGCAGATCGAGCACGAAGTAATCGGGCGCACGCGCAGGCACGCGCTGGGCGATATTGGCGTCAAGACTTGTTTGCACCCCCGCCAGCAGCACGAACGCGCTCAGCCCGAACCCCAGCGCGGTGACCAGCGCGCCGGTCTGCGCGCCGGGGCGGTGGAGGTTGGCCAGTGCGATCCGCAGGATGGGAGCACGCGGTCGGGGCAGCGCGGCTGCAATGCGGCGCAAGCCCCAGCCGAGCGCGGCGAGCGCACCGAACAGCGCTGCGGCTCCGGCCAGGAACCCGGCGGACAGCAGTGGTTGATCGGCGCGCAGCAGGATCAGCGCAGTCAGCAGCGCCAGTCCGCCACCCACGGGTAGCGCCAGGACGCGCCAGTCGGGCGTGGGCGGGTCGACCCGCGCGCGCATCAGCGCCATCGCCGGAAACTCGCGCGCCCGGATCAGCGGCGCAGCCGCAAAAATTGCGGCGATCAGCAGACCGGATGTGGCGGCAAAGGCCAGTGAGGGACCGTCGATCACCAGCCCCGGCGCGACCGGCAGCAGGCTGCCCAGCGCCGCGCCGAGCAGCGGGGTCACCGCCACTCCCGCGATCAGCCCGGCACCGATCCCGACGAACGCCGCGACCCCGATCTCGAGCGCGTGGATCCGGGCGATGTCGCCGCTGGTGGCGCCCAGCACCTTGAGCGTGGCGATCCCGGGGCGCCGCGCTTCGAGCCACGAGCCGACCCCGTTGGCGATCCCGATCCCGGCAATCGCCAGCGCGGCGAGCGCGACGAGCGCGAGGAACTGGCCCATCCGGCTCACGAACCGGTCGAGCCCCGGACTAGCGCGGCTGCGATCGCGCAATTCCCATCCCGCATCGGGGAAATCGCGCTTGAGCCGCGCGGCAGCGGCCAGCGGATCGGCGGTGACGGCCATTCGCACGCGTGTTTTGCTGCGATACATGCTGCCCGGCTGGACCAGCCCGCTGGTGGCCAGGGCCTCGTTGCTGGCGATCACTACCGGGCCAAGTGTGAACCCTTCGCCCAGTCGGTCGGGCTCGTCGGCAATGATCCCGCCCACCGTTAGCATCACCGCGCCGACCTTGAAGCGGTCGCCGCGCGCGATCCCCAGTCGGTCGGCAACCCCGCTGGCGATCCACGCGGAGGTTCCAGAAGGCGCGCCCACGCGACGCCCGTCGGCCAGCAGCAACGCACCATATAGCGGCCATCCGGCATCGACCGCCTTGAATTCGATCGGGACGGCAAGGGTGTCGTCGCGCGCCGGTACCGCCATCGCTTGAAGCCGCGCCCCGGTCGAAACGGTGCCGATTGCCTTCAGCCCCGCCATCTCCGCCGCCGATGGCGCGCGTTGCCACAATGCCACTTCGATATCGCCGCCGAGCAACGACTGGCCGCGCCCGGCTAGCTCGCGCTCGATCGCCCCCGTTAGGCTGCCGATCGCCGCCAGCGCCATGGTCCCCAGAAACAGGCAGGCGAGCAACAGCCGCAACCCGCGCAACGAATGGGCCAGATCGCGCCGCGCGATCCGCCACGCGGTGCGCCAGGCCAGTCTGGGCTCCCCTCCCGTATCCGTGAGGAGCAGGGGTGGCGTTTCAGCCACGGGTATCGCTGGCAATCTGCCCATCGGCCATCGTCACCACGCGGGCGCAGCGTGCGGCGAGCGCGGGGTCGTGGGTGATGACCAATAGCGTCGCGCCAGCTTCGGTGGCGCGGGCAAACAACTGGTCCATGATCGCGGCGCCGGTGGCGGTATCGAGGTTGCCGGTTGGCTCGTCGGCAAACAGCAACGGCGGGCGCCCGACGGTGGCGCGGGCGATGGCGACGCGCTGCTGCTCGCCGCCGGACAGCTGCGTGGGGTAGTGATCGAGCCGGTGGCCAAGCCCAACGGCCTCCAGTTCGGCGCGGGCGCGCTCAGGGGCGTCGGCGTCGTCGCCGGCCAGCTCGAGCGGCACTGCGACGTTTTCCAGCGCGGTCATTGTCGGCAGCAGGTGGAAGGCCTGGAGCACGATCCCGATCCGGCCCCTTCGCGCCCGCGCCAGCGCATCCTCGTTCAGCGTCGAGAACGCCGCGCCTGCCACCTCGACCGTGCCTTCGCTGGCCCGCTCAAGCCCCGACAGCACCGCCATCAGCGAGCTCTTGCCCGAGCCCGAAGGGCCGAGCAGCGCGACGGTCTCGCCCGGCATGATCGATAGATCGACCCCGCGCAGCACCTCAACCGCAGACTCGCCGGTGCCGAAGCGCAAGGTGAGGCCGCTCACCGAAATGATGGGTGCGGCTATGGTCGGTTCGGGCATGGCGCGGGAGATGTACATTCAGGTTGCGAATTGCAACCAGCCCCGCCACATCCATCTCGCCCCCCCGCTCGTGCTGAGCTTGTCGAAGCATCGCTTTTTATCGAGGTTGCGTGTGACTCCCAAAGTGAAGAACGATCTCCATCGACTGCCTTGCAGGCGCTCAGGACATGCTTCGACAAGCTCAGGGCGTGCGGATTTGGGGTTTGTTGGCGGGGCGTTATTGCTGCTCGGCGCTTGCTCAAGTGAAGCGCCCGCTCCGCAACCAGTCGCGACCGCGACCGCCACCGCCCAAGCCCCTCGCCCGCCCGCCGGGCCTGAGCTCTTGATTGTGGCGTTCGGCGACAGCCTTTACGCAGGCTATGGCCTCAAGCCCGGCGAAAGCTGGCCGGCCGGCATCGAAAAGGCGCTGTGGGCGCGCGGGATCAACGTCAAGGTGGTCAACGCCGGGGTTTCGGGTGACACCACCGCCGCGGCGCGCGCGCGGCTGGCGTTCGTGCTCGATGCGCAGCCGCGCAAGCCCGATCTGGTCGCGGTCGGGCTGGGGGGCAACGACATGCTGCGCGGGCTGCCTCCCGCACAGGCGCGCGCCAATATCGAAGCAATCCTGACCGAGTTGGACAAGCGCAAGATCCCCGCACTGGTCACCGGCATGCTCGCCGCGCCCAACTTGGGGGCGGACTACGCCCGCGATTTTAACGCGATCTTCCCCGCACTGGCCAAGCAGCACCGCGCTGCGCTGGTGCCGTTCTTCCTCCAGCCGGTGGTCGGCAAGCCCGAACTGATCCAGGGCGATCACGTTCATCCCACGGCCAAGGGGATCGCGCTGATCGTGGCGGATACGGTGGACGATGTGGCGGGGGCGTTGGCGCGCTAGACCCGCACAACCGCTCCGTCGCGCACTTCCCACACCGCCGCCTCGCCCAAGATCTCCGCAAACGGCGCGGTCTCGGTTCCGGTCAGCCAATACTGCCCCGGCATCGCGCGCAATCGCTCGAACAACGCGGCCCGGCGGAGAGGATCGAGGTGCGCGGCGACCTCGTCGAGCAACAACACGCGCGGTCGTTCGCCGTCGAGCAGCGCGGCGTGGGCCAGGACGATCGCGATTAGCATCGCCTTCTGCTCGCCGGTTGAACAATCCGCCGCCGCGCGGTGCTTTGCGGCGAGGGTCACCACCAGATCGTCGCGGTGCGGGCCACTCAGCGTGCGCCCGGCGGCGCGGTCGCGGCGGCGCCGGGCGTGGAGCGCGGCGGCGAGGTCATCGGGAGTTTCGGAGGCATAGGCCAGCAGCGGACGGGCGAACGGTTCGGCGGGCGTGGCGGCCAGCGCGGTATCGAGCGCGCTCACCACGCGCCGCCGCGCTGCGCCCAGCGCCTCGCCGTGCTCGGCCAGTTGCGCCTCAATGCCGTCGAGCCACAGCGGATCGGGCTCGGCCTCGCTCGCCAGCAGCCGGTTGCGTTCGCGCATGGCGGCGTCATAGCGCGCGGCGAGCGCGGCGTGGCCGGGTTCGAGCGCCAGCACCAGCCGGTCGAGAAACCGCCGCCGTGCGCCCGCGCTGTCGGCGAACAGGCGGTCCATCGCCGGGGTCAGCCAGGCGACGCTTAGCCACTCGCCCAACCGCACCGCAGGGATATCGGCGCCATTGGCGTGAACCACCCGGCGGCCTGGCTGTGCGGCGCGGATCGCGGTGCCAAGCGCGGTATCATCACCCAGCCGCGCGCTGACCGCAAAACCACCGCCACCTTCTCCGCGCGCCATTTCGCCCAGCGCAGCCCGGCGCAGGCCGCGCCCGGGGGCGAGCAGCGACAGCGCCTCGAGCACATTGGTCTTGCCCGCGCCGTTTTCGCCCACCAGCAGGTTGAAGCGCGCGGTCCCCTCGATCGCGGTCGCGACGTGGTTGCGGAAATCTTCGAGGAGGATGCGGTCGAGCATAGGCATCGGCTCTAGCCGGGTCGTCGCGCCTTGTCCCCCCTTCCGCGGTCACCCAATTCGACCAATCCCAACCGTAGGTGAATTTTCCCAATCTATGGCATTCACCCTGTGTTCACGGTCGCGATCCGGCTTGGTCAGCGATCAGAATTCGGCAGAATCTGGCTATTTCCGCAAACTGGCACGGCCTGTGCAGTACTCGTTTCATCCAGCGGATAAGCCGCTCGGACCAAACAAAGGACCAAGAAAATGACTGCCATCCGTTCGTTCGCCAGCCACGCCATCGCCGCCACGACCGCTCTTGCGCTGTCGCTGGTGCTGATCAGCGGCACCGTCATTACCCCCGCCGCCGCCACCTCGGCGACCCCGGTTCAGGAGATCCTGGCGTGAGCAACTTGCGTTTCGAAGACACCGCAATGCGCGATGTCACCCGCGCCCGCCGCGGCTTCCACCTCGACAAGGTCAACGCCAAGTTCATGGGTGTGTGCAGCGGCATCGCCGACAGCTTCGGCTGGGACGTCACCCTGGTTCGCGTCGGCTTCGTCGCCGGTACCCTGCTCGGGTTTGGCTCACTGCTGATCGTCTACCTCGCCATCGGCCTCCGGGCCGATTGAGCGAGCCGGGAGGCCCCGCACAGCGCTGCGGGGCCGACCCAATTCATCAGGTTACCAAGTGTCTTGAGCTTGTCGGAGGGCGGTCCCATCGTCCCGGCCTACCCCCCGCCCCAACGAGGAATGGTCCTCCGGCAAGCTCAAGGCATTTTTTCCACTACCGCGGAAGCGGCGCTTCAACTTAGCTGGGAAGGCGCTTACCCCCCACCCTTGGCAAACGGCGAAAAGTCGGTCGCGGTGTCGAACACATCGACCCCCTCGCGTCGCTTGAGCCAGCCGACCACCGCATACGTCACCGGCGTCAGCAGCGCCTCCCACGTCACCTTGATCACCCACTGGGTCAGCGCTACCGCCGCCACCTGGCCTGAGGTCCAGCCGACCGCACCCAGGAACGCCAGCGGATAAAACAATGCGCTGTCGATCGCCTGGCCGAACACAGTCGAGCCGATCGTACGTGTCCACAGCTTCCTCCCTTGCGTCCAGATCTTCATCCGCGCCAGAACATAGGAATTGACGAACTCGCCTGCCCAGAATGCCAACACCGAGGCGAACACGATCCGGGGAGTCTGGCCGAACACCGCTTCGTAGGCCGCCTGCCCGGTCCACCCCGCATCGGGCGGCAGCGCAACCACCACCACGCTCATGAATACCATGAACAGCAGCGCGATAAACCCCGCCCAGATGCAGCGACGGGCGTGGGCATAGCCATAGACCTCCGTCAGCACGTCGCCGATCACGTAGGATACCGGGAAGAACAGCACGCCTGCGCCGAACGGCCATAGCCCAATCAGCGGCAGATCGATCACCGCGCGCTTGCCCGCGCCGATCAAATTCGACAGCAGCAGGATGGTGACGAACGCCACCATCACGTAGTCGAAATAGCGAAACTGCCGTGGCCCCGCGGCGGTCCCCTCGATGCGTTGAAGTCCCTTGTCCATGCGCCGTCTGCTATCGCGGTTTGCATGACACGCAAAGCGGCCTTATTGCAAGGCCAGCACGCGCCCGTAGCTCATCTGGATAGAGCGCGAGACTTCTAATCTTGAGGTAGCAGGTTCGAGTCCTGCCGGGCGCGCCAATCTGACATCGATTGCTCGCCACGCGAGTCTTCGAACTGCCACATAAACTTCACAGCATGCGTCCGAGATGGTTTCGGCGAGGATCCCTGCTGACCCGATTCTCGGTGCCGGGGATCGCATGATCGCGGAGTTGTCCGACGATGAGCGCATGATGCTGCAAGAAGTGGCGCAGCGCCTGCGTAACCACAAAACGCGCAATGTAGTTGCGCGCAAATCGCTCGACCGCATGGCGTTTCTGTTTGCACGCGCCGCCGAACGTCAAGCCTGAGGCGCTTGATTGCCCATTGCCTTTCGCCGCCGGGCGCGAGGCTGGTCCAACGCCAGCTACGCTGCGCGTTTGCGATGCGGTTGTTCATCCTTGAGACGGACTACGTCGCCCGATTTGGAGCGGCGTGACGAGTACTCGTAATAGCTGCTCGAAATGCGCGTGGGTTCATCGTTCCAGAACGCCAATAATGGCGCCGCAATGAGCTTTGACACACGGAGTGCGCTAATGATGAGTATCGCGCTGAGCCAGAGCGGCACCGAAAGCGGGAGAGCTATTACGAACACGCGACGGGTGCGAACCCGCCAGCTCCTGGGGCTGAGCAAGCTCACACCAGCACGGTCAAAGTTCCAGTTCATCGAGTACACCCCCCGGCATTCACATCCCTAGCTAACACAAATGGTGCATTGCACAAGGTTTCGGTTTGAAAACTTCATAATCACCATTCTTGAGTGACTTAAGTCTCAATTTCCTACCCCATCGAGGCTTACCCCTGACGCGCTCGGTGCGGGTCACAGACGTCGCTGATTGACGTGCGGGCCAGATGTTGGTGCCTGATAGGCGCCGGTCACTGAGATCCGCGCCTTTTCAGGATCGATCGGCTTGTCAAAACGGACTCCGATCGTGTCCGCATTCTGCCACGCGACGCGGCCTTTGACCCAGCCGAGATTGCGGATTTCGACAGCGACTTTGGTACGACCAAGAGGGCGTCCAGAAAACTGCGCGCGCATTCCCCCCGCGGAAAGATCGCGGATGCGGATTGCATAGATTTCGGCATCGTCTTCCACGCATAACCGCGCGAGCAGCAAAATCCGGTCGCGGGGGCTCATGCGTTGCTCGGCTGCGCTCAACGGCTTGATCCGTCCCTTCGGGGACGAACTTAGCCCTCAGGCGAAGCTCATTCGATCCGTAGCTATACCTAGAGGTCGCGTAACCTTTTGATCAGCCGCGTGAAGCGCTGTCCAACGGCTCGCCGGTCACGGGGTAACCAGCGTTGGCCGGGATGCACAGCCATGGCACGCCATCGCGCTGTTCCATGAAGGGTGTGACCATCTGCGCTGGGATCGCCATAGCCTGGGCACAGGCTTCGCCAAAGCTGGCAAACCGGGCCAGCCGTTCCAGGTTGCGGCGGGTGGGAAAGATGATCTTGATCTTGCCGGTGTCGGCGAGCTCCAGCGCTTCGGCCGCACTGGCCCAGAACAGGTGCGTGTTCTCGGTCGCATCGACTAGAAGATCGACCGCGCCGGTGCCCAGATCGGCAAGATAGAACCGCGTGTCGTACACCCGCATGTGGCGGTGCTTGGGCCGCCAGCGCGCGAAATATATCAGGCTATCCAGCCGCAATCCCCAGCCGTGCCGCTCAAGCACCCGTCCGAGCGCACCCTGCTCGCACAAGTACGCCCGCGCAGTGAGAGCCTCGGCATGATCTACCGCGCGGTCGATCCCCACCACCAGTCCGGTTTCTTCTATCGTTTCGCGCACCGCGGCGATGCGCCCCGCCAGATCGCCGAGCGATTCCTCGTCGGCGTCGGGCGCGGCCAGGGTGGCGGCAAGATCGCGATCGGCATCGTCGACCCGCCCGCCCGGGAACACCGCAGCGCCTCCGGCAAAATTCATCGTGGCCGATCGCTCGACCATCAGCAGTTGCGGCGCGCCGCCTGCAGGATCGTTGCGGAAGATTACCACGGTGGCCGCGGGGGTGGCGGGGGGCGCCTCGTCGAGCTCGGCGTATTCGTCTTGCGCTGTCATGCCGATCGCATGGGGCGGAGGTGCAGGCTTGCCAAGCGGAAATACCGGGCGGAGCGCTGAGCGCATGTCGGCAAACTTTACAACAGTTGGATCAGGCTATCGCGGTTGTGCGAAATATAAACGGCATTTCAGCCGTTTACAAAAAGTGGCACGGCCTCTGCATAGTATGGATTACCCAAGAAGTCTTCCTTAGAGGCGGAGCCGCCCCCCCCGGTCTCCAACGGCTCCGCCTCCCCGGAAACACCTTCCCCGAAAATCAGAACCGTTTCACTTTTCCGGCTTTCGCCGACGTATGCGGGCAACGACGCTTACTGCATCAGCAGGCGAACACCCGAAACCACCAGCACTGCGGCCAGCGCCGGGCGCAGCACCGCGTCGGGTGCGCGGCTTGACAGCAGGCTGCCGACGATCACCCCGGGGATCGATCCGACCAGCAGGTTGACCAGCAGCACCATATCGACGCTTCCCAGGAACCAGTGCCCCGCCCCGGCGACCAGCGCCAGTGGCACCGCGTGGGCAATGTCGGTGCCGACAATCCGCGCCACCGGCAGGCGGCGATAGAGCATCAGCAGCACCGTCACCCCGATCGCCCCGGCGCCGACCGACGAGATCGTGACCATCACCCCCAGCGCCGCGCCAAGCGCGATCGTCGGGACCAGCGCCTTGTCGGGCCCGACCGGGTGGTGGGTCGCGCCATAAGCGAGCAGCTTGCGCTGGAACAGGATGCCGATCGCGGTAAGGATCAGCAACACCCCCAGCACATCCAGGATCGCGTGATTGGTGTTCTTGCCGATGTGGATGAAGGTGTTGAGCGCGATCAGCGTGAGCACCGCGGCGGGCAGACTGCCCATCGCCAGGCGGCGCATGATCTTCCAGTCGATCGTGTCGCGCCATCCGTGCACCCCGACCCCGACCGACTTGGTCGCAGCGGCAAACAGCAGATCGGTGCCGACGGCGGTCTGCGGGCTGACCCCGAACATCAGGACCAGCAGCGGGGTCATCAGCGAACCGCCGCCGACACCGGTCATCCCGACCAGGAAACCGACCAGCAACCCGGCGATGGCGTGGGGAAGGTCAAGCTGGGCGAGGATTTCCATCGGCCGCGCAATCCTCCCGGCGGGCCGGAAAGGCCGCACTCGTCAGGTGGCGCTTTGGCGCGGTTCGAGTCAAGCGGCGAGGAAGCGAATGTGAGGGCGCGGGAAGCTGGGCTTTGGCGCGCCTAAATTAGCCCCAGCTTTGCCAGCTTGCCCGCGAGCCGACCCGACATGACCTCGCCCGCTTCCTCGCCTTCGCCCAGATCGCGCGGGGCGTCGGCATCGGCAAGGTAACGCCAGCCCTGGTGGGCGCGGCGGGGGACCGGATGGACGTCGATCAGTTTGGTCGATATGAGGATGTTGGTACGCCCGTCCTCGGTGGGTTCAAACCCCACGATCGGCGAGCGCGCGACCAGCTGGTGCTTGTGAATCCAGAACAGCGATCCGCCGACCAGTTCGGCATGGCGCTTGGGCAGATAGCGCGTGGTCAGCTGCGCGATGTCGCCGCGAGTGGCGAACCAGCCGTGCATCTCCTTGAGTGACTGTGCCTGGTAGGCGACTCGGGTCATGTGGAGCGCCATCACCCAACCAGCCCGCTGCTCACTGCCAGACCGAGAAATACGAAAAAGCCCATCGAATCGGTGATCATCGTGACGAAAACCGATGAGGCCACTGCGGGATCCTGATCGAGCCGGTCGAACACCACGGGCACGATCACCCCGGCCAGCCCGGCGGTGATGATATTGATGATCACCGCCGAGGCGATCACGCCTCCCAACAGCGGATTTTGGAAGAACAGCGCGGTGGCGATCCCGATCAGCGCCGCCACGGTGCTGCCGTTGAGCAGCGCCACGCGCAATTCGCGCCCCAAGATGCGCCCGGTGTTCGAGCGGGTTAGCTGGTTGGTGGCGAGCGCGCGGACGGTCACCGCCATCGTCTGGGTGCCGGCATTGCCCCCGATCGAGGCGACCATCGGGGATAGCGCCGCCAGCGCCACCAGCTTTTCGATCGCGCCGCCGAAGCTGGCGATGATGCTGGCCCCCACCAGCGCGGTTACGAGGTTGGCGATCAGCCAGCGCACCCGGCTGACGTAAGTATCGCGGATCGGCTCGTTGATGTCGCCTTCGCCCGCGCCCGATAGTAGCAGCACGTCCTCGCCGGCTTCCTCCTGGATGATGTGGACGATGTCATCGACGGTGATCTGGCCGACCAGCCGCCCACTGGGATCGACCACCGCGGCCGAAATCAGCGCGTACTTCTGAAAGCGCAGCGCGACTTCCTCCTGGTCCATCTCGACCGGGATGATCGTCTGGTCGCGCTTCATCACGTCGGTCAGCGCGATCGAGCGCGGGGTGCGCAGGATCCAGCTGAGCTTGCACGTGCCCAGCGGGTGGTGGTGCGGATCGACGATGAACACTTCCCAGAATTCGGCGGTCAGATCGGCGTTCTCGCGCAGATAGTCGATCAGGCCGCCCACGGTCAGATGCTCGGGAACCGCGATCAGGTCGCGGCTCATCAGCCGTCCGGCGCTCTCCTCGGGATAGGCCAGCGCGCTTTCGATCGCGGCGCGGTCCTCGGGCTCCATTTCGGCGAGCACCGCCTGCTGGTCGTCCTCGTCGAGGTCCTCGATCAGGGCGACCGCGTCGTCGGTCTCCATCTGCTCGGCAAGGTCGGCAACGGTTCCCGCGGGCAGCGCTTCGACCAGCA
>JANMQW010000368.1:0-1710 GCA_031370725.1 Novosphingobium sp. | reverse complement strand
GCGGGCTGATTGCGTTGGCCGATTACATGGAGCCCGCACTATTGCTCGGCCGCACCTTTGCGCTGGCTTGGGAGGAAGCCAAGCAGCGCGAGGGGTTTATCGATTTCGACGACCAGATCCGCGAGGCAGCCAAACTCCTCCAGCGCTCGGCCATGGCCGAATGGGTTCGGTTTATACTCGACCGCCAGTTCGACCACATTCTGGTCGATGAAGCGCAGGATACCAACCAGGCGCAGTGGCAGATCATCGATGCCCTGATCGGCGATTTCTTCGCAGGCGAGGGCCAGCGCGGCGACGCCTTGCGTACGCTGTTCGTGGTGGGGGACTATAAGCAGGCGATCTTCCGCTTCCAGGGAACCAGCCCGGAAAACTTCGAAGCCGCGCGGAAGCGGGTGGAAGTGCAGATGCTCGGGGTCGATCGCGATTTGCGGAACCTCGGCCTTGACCGTTCTTTCCGAACCGCTCGCCCCGTTCTGGAATTTGTCGATCGAGCGATCGGTGAAATTGGACCCGACCGATTCGGCTTGGTGGAAGCACCCTCTCCTCACGAGGGTGAGGACCGGCCCGGTCTGGTCACGCTGTGGCCGGTTATCGGAGGTGAGGGTGAGGAAGACGGCGAGCGCGGCAGCGAGGGCGAGGAGGGCTGGCTTTCGCGCCCCGACCGCAAGCTGGCCGAGCGCATTGCCCAGCAGGTCCGCCAGTGGCTTCAGGATGGCTTCCCGCTGGCCAAGGGCACCGCGCGGATGGCTGGGGCGGGCGACGTGATGGTCCTGGTTCGCAAGCGCAAGGAACTGGCCGGCCTGATCGTCGCCCGGCTCCATGCCGCAGGCGTGCCGGTGGCGGGCGTGGACCGGTTGCGGCTGGGTGCGCCGCTTGGGGTCAAGGACCTGATCGCCGCACTGCGCTTTGCCGCCCAACCGCTCGACGATCTCAACTTGGCCAACCTGCTGGTCTCGCCGCTGATCGGGTGGACGCAGGAAGACCTGCTCGAACACGCCTGGCGCGAGAAGGGCGTGCGGTTGTGGGATCACTTGCGCCGTACCGCAACGCCCGGAACGCTGGCGGCGCGAGAGCAACTCCTCGCGCTGCTCGCCCGCGCCGATTTCGAGACCCCGCAAGCGTTGCTCCACTGGTTGCTGGTGGGGCCGTGGCAAGGCCGCCGCAAGCTGGTCGCGCGGCTGGGGCGCGAGGTCGAGGATCCGGTCAACGAGCTGCTCAACGCCGCGTTCGCTTATGCGTCGGGCGAGACCGCCAGCCTGGTCGGGTTCCTCCAATGGTTCGATGCCAACACCTCCGAACTCAAGCGCGAGGCGGGGCGCAGCGACGGGCTGGTGCGGGTGATGACCGTCCACGGCGCCAAGGGCTTGCAGGCGCCGATCGTGATCCTCGCCGACGCCGCCGACGATCCCGATGCCTCGCCCCCGCGCGGCCTGACGCTGCCCGAGCCGGTGCCGGGAAGCGAGCCGCGCCAGGTGCCGCTGCCGCCGCTGCGCAAAGCCGAGAAGGTCGGCGCGGTGGCGATCGCCGAGGAACGCGCCGCACTCGAAGAGCGCGCCGAGCACTGGCGCTTGCTCTACGTGGCGATGACCCGCGCGGAGGAGGCGCTGTTCATCGCTGGGACGCTGGGCGGGCGCAGCAAAGGGGTCGCCCCGGACAGCTGGTATGCGCGGCTTGCTCCGCTGTTCAACGATTCCGAGCCGCTCGACGATC
>JANMQW010000323.1:0-8022 GCA_031370725.1 Novosphingobium sp. | reverse complement strand
GGCGCGGCGGCATCGCTGGGCGGGGCATTGGGGGGTCTTGGCGTGTGGACGCTGGTCGTCGCGCCGATCGCCATGTTCGGGAGCCGCGCGCTGGGAATGGCGTTCATGGCGCGCGCGCTGATCTGGCCGAGCTTCGATTTTAGGGGCGCGTGGGGCATCGCCGGGTTCGGCGGGATGGTCGCGCTCAGCCAATTGTTCTATTTCGTCCAGACTCAGTCGGACGTGATCATCGCCGGTCGCGTGCTCGATCCGCACACGCTGGGGCTATATACGACTGCGTTGTTCCTCGCCCAGATTTTCGTGAGCAAGGTGGTCCCGCCGCTCAACGAGGTAGCGTTTTCAGTGTATTCGCGGGTTCAGGACAATCCTGCCGCGATGGCTGGGGGTTTCCTCAAGTCGGTGCGGGTGATCCTGCTGCTGGCGATCCCGTTTTGCCTTGGGCTGGCGACAACTGCCCAGCCGCTGGTCGGGGTGGTGCTGGGCGAAAAGTGGACCGACGCTGCCCCGCTGCTCGCAATGCTGGCTCTGGCGATGCCGTTCATGACGCTCCACGTGCTGTTCGCTCCGGCCACCAACGCGGTCGGACGTCCGGGAATCGCGACGCGCACCGCCGCGCTGGGCGCATTGGTGATGGGGCTGGCTTTCTTTGCCGGCATCCGCTGGGGCGCGCCGGGTATCGCTGCCGCCTGGCTTGCGGGCTATCCCGCGCTGACCGCGATCACTGCGGCGTGGTCGTTGCCGGCTATCGGGGTACGCGGGCGCGATTTGGCCCGCGCCGCGCTGCCGCCGGTTCTGGCCGGGATCGCCATGGCTGTTGCGGTCACGCTGGCCGATCGCCTGACTGGCGAGCTTCCTGCCCTACCCCGGCTAGCGCTGCTGGTGGGCTCTGGCAGCGTGGTCTATCTCGGCTGGCTGACGACCTTCGCGCGGCCACGACTGCTGGAAATGCTGGCAATGCTGCGGCGTTCGGACGCGGCATAATACGACCCACGAGCGATGGTCGCAAAGGCAAATCCGTGGTATTCTTGACCCGGAAAAGGACCGACCATGGCATACTGGACTCTGATTGCGTCGGCGCCCTTGGCGCTGCTCGGCGCGTTGCCGATTGCTGCCGGTCAGAATGCCGCGACCCAAGCTTCAACCACCGACATCATCAGGACCGTCGGCGACGGCCATGAGCGGCTGACGGTGCCAGTGCGGATCGGCAACAACGGACCCTACGATTTCCTGATCGATACCGGTGCCGAACGCACCGTGCTGGCGCGCGGTTTGGCGGAAAGGTTGGGGTTGGTTCCAAACGGGCGCGCAACCCTGATCGGGGTTGCAGGCAGTCTGGCGGTCGATCTGGTCGATGTCGCCGAAGTCCGCCTGGGCCGCCGCAGTTTCTACGATTTGTCCGCCCCGCTGCTCGAAGGCTCGCATATTGGGGCCGATGGGATCATCGGGCTCGACGGCTTGCGCAACCAGCGTGTGCTGATCGACTTCAAGCGCAACCTGATCGCGGTCGACGACGCGCACGAGCTGGGCGGCAACCGCGGGTTCGAGATCATCGTCCGCGCCCGCCGCCGTGGCGACCAGCTGATCATGACCAACGCCCTGATAGATGGGATCAAGACCGACGTCGTGATCGATACCGGCGCGCAGAGCACGATCGGCAACCGCGCGCTGCAACGCGCGATGGCCCGGCGCCGCGCGCCCGAGCGTACTAGCCTGACGTCCGTCACTGGGCAGGTGATCGCCGCCGATCTCGTTTTTGCCCACCGGGTGACGATAGGAAGCCTCGACTTCAGCGAACTGGCGATGATTTTCGCCGATGCGCCGCCGTTCGAGCGGCTCAACCTCAGCGAAAAGCCCGCGCTGCTGCTGGGCATGGCCCAGTTGCGCGCGTTCCAGCGGGTGGCGATAGACTTCCAGGAAAAGAAGATCCTGTTCGACCTCCCGCCCGAAAGCGGCCAGACCGGTTGGCGCGCGCATCGCTGACGTGCAGAGGCGGCACGAGGCGATTTAACGCTGGCGCTCTGCGGTCCAGCACCTATCTCCTCGCGCGATGCCGCCCGATACCGCCACCAATTCCCACGCCCGGCACGATGGCTGGCAGACGCTGGCTCGGTTTATTCCGTATCTGTGGCCGCGCGACAATTTTGCGCTGCGCTGGCGGATCGCGGGGGCGCTGCTGCTGGTGCTGGGCAGCAAGGCGATCGTCCTGACGCTGCCGTTCTTTTACAAGAACGCGATCGACCGGATGACTATTGGCGGAAGTGCCGCGCTCACTCTCGCGTTGGGGTTCGTGCTGGCTTACGCTGCGGGGCGTTTTGCCGGGGTGGTGTTCGATAATTTGCGCAACATCGTGTTCGAGCGGGTCGGGCAGGACGCCACCCGCGCACTGGCGGTCGATGTGTTCCACCGCCTCCACCGCCTGAGCCTGCGCTTCCACCTTGCCCGCCGCACCGGCGAGATCACCAAAGTGATCGACCGGGGGACAAAGAGCATCGATGTGATGCTCTATTTCCTGCTGTTTAACATCGCCCCGACGGTGATCGAGCTGATCGCGGTGACGATCATATTCTACACTCACTTCGGGCTGGGCCTGGTCGCGGCGACGCTGGTCTCGGTGGTCGCGTATATTGCGGTGACGAGGGTCATCACCGAATGGCGGACCAAGCTGCGCGAACAGATGAACCGGCTCGACGGGCAGGCGCTGGCGCGATCGGTCGATTCGCTTCTCAACTATGAGACGGTCAAGTATTTCGGCGCCGAAGCTCGCGAGGAAGCGCGCTATGGCCGATCGATGCGCGAATGGGCCGATGCCGCGGTCAAGAGCGAGAACAGCCTGGGCCTGCTCAACATCGCTCAGGCCCTGATCCTCAACCTGCTGATGGCGGGCGCGATGGCTTACACCGTGTGGGGCTGGAGGCAGGGCAAGCTGACTGTGGGCGATCTGGTGTTCGTCAACACCTACCTCACCCAGTTGTTTCGCCCGCTCGACATGCTCGGGATGGTCTATCGCACGATCAGACAAGGCCTGATCGACATGGCCGAGATGTTCCGCCTGATGGACACCGAGGTCGAAGTCGTGGACGCCCCCGGCGCGCCCGCGCTCGTCATTCGCCGCCCCAGCGTGACTTTCGAAGACGTCTGGTTCGGCTATGACGAGGACCGCACGATCCTTCACGGGCTGTCGTTCGAAGTGCCCGCAGGCAATCGGGTGGCGATCGTCGGTCCTTCTGGCGCGGGCAAGAGCACGATCGCGCGGCTGCTGTTCAGGTTCTACGATCCGTGGCGGGGGCGAATCCTGATCGACGGGCAAGATATCGCGGGGGTGACTCAGGAATCCTTGCGCGCCGCGATCGGCATCGTCCCGCAGGACAGCGTGCTGTTCAACGACACCATCGGCTACAACGTCGCCTACGGGCGCGATGGCGCGGGGATGATGGAGGTCGAAGCGGCAGTAAAGGGCGCAGCCATTTCAGAGCTGATCAACCGCCTGCCGCAAGGGTTCGATACCGAAGTCGGCGAGCGCGGCTTAAAGCTTTCGGGCGGCGAGAAGCAGCGCGTGGCGATCGCCCGCACGCTGGTCAAGAACCCGCCGATCCTGCTGTTCGACGAGGCCACCAGCGCGCTCGACAGCCGCACCGAGCAGGAAAT
The DNA here is from genome assembly GCA_031370725.1 of Novosphingobium sp. Lineage (GTDB taxonomy): Bacteria > Pseudomonadota > Alphaproteobacteria > Sphingomonadales > Sphingomonadaceae > Novosphingobium. The sequence continues at coordinate 4,377 of JANMQW010000323.1, read as the reverse complement.
TCTCTCGACCCTGCGCAGCGTTGCCGAACACCGCACGACGATCTCGATCGCCCACCGCCTTTCGACCATCGCCGATGCGGACACGATCCTGGTGCTCGACCAGGGTCTGCTGGCGGAAAGCGGCAGCCACCTCGAACTGCTGCGCCGCGACGGTCTCTACGCCGAGATGTGGATGCGCCAAGCGAGCGAGAGCGACGATGTGGAAGAGGCGGCGGAGTAAGCTAGATCGGCGGCAGTCCGGTTACCGGATTGTCCCGTGTAGCCAGATGCGACATCGCCATCACCGTGTATTGCGCGTTGACCCCGATGCAGGCCGGAAACACGCTGGCGTCGGCCACCAGCAGGTTTGTGGTGCCGTGCACCTTGCCCTTGAGATCGACTACGCCCTTTTTCGGATCGGCGTTGATCGGGTTGCCGCCGTGGGGGTGGGCGCTCGAGAGGGTGACGTCGTCCTTGGTCTTGATGTTGGCCTTGAAGAACGCCTCGATGTCCTCGCCGCGGCGCAGCGCCTTACCCGTGCGGATCGCGGGCCACACCTCCAGTGCCCCGCCCGCAAAGTGCACAGCAGAAAGCGTCGCGAGAGCGCGACGGATCAGGGCAACGTCGCCGGGCTTTTCCTCGAACTTGAGGCGCTGGCGGTCACCCGTCAATTTTCCGCGGCGATCGAAGGGAATGAGGATTCCAGCCGAGCGGGTGTGACTGTAGCTGCGCATCCGCCGGTCCATCTCTTCGAACCAGCCGCCCAGCAGCATCGCCTGCGACTGAGGCGGCTGGAAATGCGATTCGATCCAGAAATCCCCGCAATCGACTGCAGTCGTCATCTGGCTTTCATCCCACGCGGGAGTGAATGTAAGACTATCTGGCATCAGCGCGACGATCGGCGAGGCGACGTTGAGCGATATGTCCTTGCCTGTCTTTTCGATCCCGCTGGCGTCGAGCAGTTTCGACGACGCGATCGTTCCTGCGGCCGCCACGACCCCGCGCCGCACCCTGACGATCCGCTCTGAAGCTTCGTCGCCCACCTTGACCATGACCGCAACCGCCGCGCGCGGCGCGTTCTTGTTTGGCGGATCGGCAAACAGGATGCGCGTGACCTTGCTTTCCGCCAGGATGCGTGCGCCGCGCTCGCAGGCCCACGGCAGAAACGACTGGCCCATCGCGTTCTTGCGTCCGAACGGGCAGCCGGTGTTGCAATATCCGCTGCTCGCGCAGGCGTCTGCCGATCCCGCCACCCCGAAATTGCGCGGGAACACGTCGGCATGCGCTCCCTGAATCCAGGCTTCGGTCCGTCCCGCGGCGAACGTGGCCCAGGCCTTGGTGAGGTGCGTGCCGTTGCCGCGCTTCATCCGTGAACTGGCCGGGGAAAGCGACAGCGCTTGCGCTATCTCGGCATAGGCCTGATCGAGATTGGCACGCCCGATGTCGGCGCCGATCCGGACCCATTCGGCGAACGGATCGGTCTTGGTGGTGTTGTGCAGCGGCTCGCCCGCCATTCGCAGGCAGATGCCGTTGTTAATGGTCGGCGAACCGCCGACGTTGCGGCCCTGGAAGATCACGATATCCCGATCGACGGTGGTCTGCAGCGCGCCGTTCTTGTAAAGCTTGGCGCCCATCCGGCGCTCTTCGGTCGTGATCGCAGACGAGGGCATGAACGGCCCCGCCTCGATCACCAGCACCTCGCCGTGCGCCGACAAGTTGTGCGCGGCGACCGCACCGCCAGAACCCGATCCAACCACTACGTAATCGACTTCGGCGGGTACCTGGAACGGATTGAGGACGTGCGCCGGATTGATATCAACCCCGGTGCGCAAGGTGAGCTGGGGCTCGTTTGCCGCGCGGGTGCGGAATTTGGGCAGGGTGAAACCGATCTGGCGATGGACCGGATTATGCTCGTTGCCAGCCTCGTCGCCGGGCAGCCAGTGCCCATAGTATCCCGCGTAGATGATTGCCTTCACCCGCGCAAAATCGCGCCGCAAGCTGCTGGCGTTGGGTGCGCTTAGCCGCTGTTCGATTCGGAAGCGGCGATGCGCGATGTCGATATCGTTGAAATCGGGACCGAGCCCGACGATCCCCAGGGGCAGAACGGTCAGCAGGGTCTTCATGTCATCGACGGGCGAGCCCCCGATCAGCTCGAACTGCTTTGAGAAATTGGCCACGATCTGCGGGATCGGGATCGCCATCTCGACAAACCCGTCGAACAGCGTCTCGACAAGGCGTTCGACGAACAGAAGCTGGTGTTGATTGAAGGGTGAGGCCATGCTGGGTTCCGATCGCGAAGTGCAGAAGTCGGACCCGGGCTTTTTTGCTCTCAAGCGATTGCTAGCCGTTGTCGCGTGGAAAGCAACCCGCAGCGCGCGGTTCAGATGATCGCGTCGCCCGTGTCCATCTTCGCGCCGTCGGTGACGATCACCCGGTCGCCCAGCCGCGCGGTGGCGAACAGCTTCGCGGCGAAGCCATCGGGAACTCCGATGCAACCGTGGGTGACATAGCCGTTTTCGACTTTGGTCGCGTGGATCGAGACCCCGTCGTTGGTCAGCCGCAGCATATAGGGCATCGGCGCTTCATAAAGGTTGGAGACGTGATCCTTGTCCTTCTCGGTGATCGGGAATACGCCGAGCGGAGTGGGCTTGTCGCCGTATCCGGTAAGGATCGCGGTGGCGCCGATTTCGTATCCGTCGCGGAACACCGACAGGACGTTGGCCTTGAGATCGACGGTGACCACGGTGGTCCCAGTGGCGGGGGCGCCCTGCTCATCCCAGTGCCATTCGCCGTACTTGATCGCGCCGTCGATCGGCAGGATGCGCTTGACCACGAACTGCGCAGCGGAGGCAGCGGGGCTGGAAACGACAGCAGGGGGGGAAGCCGCTTCGGTTTTGGGCGACAGGACGACCCGTTGCACCGCAGGGGCAGCGGCATCGCCGCGTGACGGCAGGCCCTCGACCAACACCAGCGTCGAGACGAACGCGGCTGCGGCTAGCGTAACGCTCGATCCGGTCCAGAGGGTGCGGCGTGACGGCTGAGACATGGTTTAACCTCTTGTTGACCATAACATGACGCGCCGCCCATCGGGAGGCCAGCGATTCGCCGAGCATGTGCCGCGACGGGATCGCCTGCACAGACAAGTTAACGCGCAAGACGCCGTTGCAATGTGATTCTTTGCTCTTGGCAATCACACTGTGGTGTGAGACATTACGGTATGTCCACACAACTCATCGATCGCGTCCGCCGTCTCGTCACCGATGGCGGCATGTCCCGTTCGGGCCTCGCCCGCGCCGCGGGGCTCCACGCCAACACCCTGCGCGATCTGACCGAGGACGCCTGGAATCCCACCGCCGACACGCTCGGCAAGCTCGAGCGGTTCCTGTTCTCGAACGACGACACGCCCTCGCTGGTCCCGATCGAAGAGATCATCGACGAAGCGCGCAACGGGCGGATGTTCATCCTGGTCGATGACGAGGACCGCGAAAACGAGGGCGATCTGATCATCCCCGCGCAGATGGCCACCCCAGATGCGATCAACTTCATGGCCACCCACGGCCGCGGCCTGATCTGCCTCACACTCGCCAAATCGCGGGTCGAGCAGCTTGGGCTCGAACTGATGAGCCGCGCCAACGGCACCCGCCACGAGACCGCGTTCACCACCTCGATCGAAGCGCGCGAGGGCGTCACCACGGGCATTTCCGCCGCCGACCGCGCGCGCACCGTCGCGGTGGCGATCGACACCTCCAAAAGCCGCGACGATATCGTCACGCCCGGCCACGTCTTCCCGCTGATCGCGCGCGACGGGGGGGTGCTGGTCCGCGCCGGGCACACCGAGGCGGCGGTCGATATCTCGCGGCTGGCGGGGCTCAACCCCGCCGGGGTGATCTGCGAGATCATGAAGGACGACGGGACGATGGCGCGGATGGACGATCTGCTGTCGTTCGCCCGGCTCCACGACCTCAAGATCGGCACGATCCGCGACCTCATCGCCTATCGCATGCGCCACGATCACTTGGTCGAACGCGCAACTGAAAGCACCTTCAACTCGTCTTATGGCGGCGAGTGGCGCGCGATCACTTTTCGCAACAAGATCGACGACACCACGAGCCTGGTCCTGCAAAAGGGCCACGTCGATCCGGCCAAGCCGACGCTGGTGCGGATGCACGCGATTTCGATGTTCGACGACTTGCTGGGCCGCGTCGGCGAGCGCAAGCGGGTGCTCCAGCGATCGATGGCTGCGGTGGGAGAAGCAGGCGCGGGGCTGATCGTCGTGCTGATGCCCACCCACCCCGGGGCGTTGCGTCAGGAAATCGGCGGCACCAAACCCGACAGCGAACTGCGCGAATACGGCATCGGCGCGCAGATCCTGGCCGAACTGGGGGTCCACGACATGAT
>JANMQW010000311.1:0-2189 GCA_031370725.1 Novosphingobium sp. | reverse complement strand
GAACCTCCGGCCCCTGCCTCCCGAAGACAGTGCTCTACCAGGCTGAGCTATTCCCCGACCGATGCTGGCACCCCTTGTCCAAGAACCTGGGGTACCGAGGCAGGAGCGGGCCTATAGTCGCGCCACCGCGGGGTGGCAAGCAGGGGTTTGGCGGTCTAGCGTGGCATCATGGCCAGCGCCCCTGCAACCCGATTCGAGCCTGCCACAGGCGGCCATCCTGAATCGCAGTATCTCGATCTGATGCGACGTATCTGGACGAATGGAGACGAACGCACCGATCGCACCGGGGTGGGCACGCGATCGGTGTTCGGGGCCACGCTGCGGTTCGATCTTGCGGATGGCCGGATGCCGCTGCTGACTACCAAACGGGTGTACTGGAAGACCGCGACGCGTGAGTTCCTGTGGTTTTTGCGCGGCGAGACCAACATTCGCGCCCTGTGCGCACAGGGTGTCGAAATCTGGACCGATTGGCCGCTCGATCGCTTTCGCAAGGCGACCGGCAGCGCAATTTCGCGCGCCGATTTCTCGCGGCGGATCGTCGAGGATGCCGCTTTTGCCGACGAGTGGGGCGATCTTGGGCCGGTCTATGGCAAGCAGTGGGTCAATTGGGCGACGTACGAGCCGGCGGGGGAAGGGACGTTTCGCCAAGGGCCCGGCATCAATCAGGTCGCCCAGGTGGTCGAAACCCTGCGCACCAATCCAGGTAGCCGTCGCCACATCGTCGAAGGCTGGAACGTTGCCGAGCTTGACGCCATGGCTTTGCCGCCGTGTCACAAGACCTACCAATTCCATGTCGCGAACGGTCGGCTCAACGGATTGCTTTACCAGCGCAGTTGCGACGTTGCGCTCGGCTTGCCATTCAACTTGTGGAGCGCGGCGCTGTTCGTGCGGATGCTGGCGCAGCAAAGCGATCTGGAACCCGGCGAGCTGGTGTGGATGGGGGGCGACGTCCACCTCTATTTGAACCACGCCGCGCTGGTCGAAGAGCAATTGTCGCGTGCGCCTGTTGGCGAACCAAAGCTTCAGATCGTGCGCCGCCCGGCTTCGATGTTTGACTACCGGATCGAAGATTTCGAGGTCATCGGCTACCATCCGGCCGCACCCATTTCCGCGCCGATTGCGGTTTGAGGACACCCCGTTGACTCACTCAAGTTCGCGTAATAAAATGTCGCGCGGTTAAAATATTGCTTCTGCGGAACACGAGTGCCCTGCGCACCGTTCTGCTTGGCGGGAGAGCGTTGGATGCGAGGCGCGGCATGAGCAGCAACGGGCGGGACAACCTGCCGAAACTGGCGCTCCACGTGCCCGAGCCCAAGTATCGGCCTGGCGACAAGGTCGATTATTCGGACCTGGCAATCAGCCAGCCCGGCCACCAGCCGCGTCCCGATGAAGGCGTTGCTGCCAGCGAGACGCATCCGCTGTGCCTCGACCTGATCCGCGTGCTCGGCGACGATCACCGCGCACTGGGGCCGTGGGACCCCAAGCTCGACGCCGAAACCCTGCGCCGGATGCTCCGCACGATGGCGCTGACCCGCGCGTTCGACGAGCGGATGTATCGCGGACAGCGCCAGGGCAAGACCAGCTTCTACATGAAATGCACTGGCGAGGAGGCAACCAGCGTCGCCGCCGCGATGGCGCTGGCATCGGACGACATGGTCTTCCCCAGCTATCGCCAGCAGGGCATCCTGATTGCGCGCGGCTATCCGCTGATCGAGATGATCAACCAGATCTATTCGAACCGCGCCGACAAGCTCAAGGGCCGCCAGCTGCCGATCATGTATTGCAGCAAGGCGCACAGCTTTTTCACCATCAGCGGCAATCTGGCGACGCAGCTTCCCCAGGCGACCGGGTTCGCGATGGCCAGCGCGATCAAGGGCGACAGCCGGATCGCTGCCGCCTGGGTGGGCGAGGGCTCGACCGCCGAGGGCGATTTCCACGCCGCGCTGACTTTTGCTGCGGTCTACAACGCGCCGGTGATCTTCAACGTGGTCAACAACCAGTGGGCGATCAGCAGCTTTTCGGGCTTCGCCGGCGGCGAGCGCACGACCTTCGCCGCGCGTGCTATCGGCTATGGCATCGCAGGCTTGCGGATCGACGGCAACGATGCGCTGGCGGTCTACGCCGCCGAGCAATGGGCCGCGAACCGCGCGCGGGCGAACATGGGCCCGACCCTGATCGAGCACTTCACC
>JANMQW010000238.1:0-2881 GCA_031370725.1 Novosphingobium sp. | reverse complement strand
CTCGATCTCAACAGTCGCGCGCGCGATGTGCGCGGCTTCGTCCACGCGCTCGAAGGCTGGGTGATCGATACGCTGGGCGACTTCGGGGTCGAAGCCTGGCGCGCCGAAGGCCGGGTCGGCATCTGGACGCGCGACATCGATGGCGGCGAGGCCAAGATCGGCGCGATCGGGGTGCGGGTACGGCGGTGGGTGACAATGCACGGGGTGGCAATCAACCTCGACCCCGATCTGGCGCATTTCGGCGGGATCGTCCCGTGCGGGATCGCCGAATACGGGGTGACCAGCATGGCCCGACTGGGCAAACCGGTTGCCAGCGCGGCGTGGGATGAGGCAATGCGCGGGCGGGCCGACGAATTTCTCGCCGCGCTCGATCGGCAATGCCCGGTGGAGGAAACACAATGATCCAGCACCGGCGGTACTATGTTGCGGCAGCGGCGCTCGCCTGCCTGATCGTGGCCGGCTGTGAACGCAAAGCAGTCGAGGGCACCAAGGCGACTGGCGAAGTGCTTGAAGGCACAATCAGCGACGCGATGATCGCTACCGAAGAAGTCCGCTCGGAACCCTCGCTCGCCCCGCACACCGTCAAGCCTGCTGATACCAAGGGCGACAAGACCAAGGGCAAAGCGCGAGATGGGGACAAAGCCGAGGCAGTGCCTGTGACTGACGCGAGTCCCACTGCGGCTGCCGCGCCTGCACCCCAGCCCGTAACAGCCGATCCTACGGGCTGAATAAACCAGTCCGAATTGCTTTTTCCCCTAAAGGAACGGCTGATTGCAAAATCATTTTGTGAAAGAAATCAGCAAAGCGATCATGAGCCGCACATCCACACTACGTTTACAGTCGTAATCGACTAGATCCGTAGTTCAGAAGCGTGGATGCATGAGACGAGAGTCCGTGCCTTATGAGCCCTTGTCGGGCACGTCCTCGTTGAACTTGGGCGGATCGAACTCGTTAACTCGGTCGATCTTCAGCTCGGCGGCTTTAGCGAGCAAGGTTTCGCGGTCGGCTCCGGCGTCCATCACCGCAACCAGCTTTGCGAAGGGGTTCTTGCCGTTGTTATGGGGATCATAGGCGACCGGAGCGAATTGCGATCGCGCCAGCGCCAGCTCGTTTACCCGGATGAGGGCCATGCCGGCGCGGATCCTCAATTCGATGTCGGCGGGTACCAGCACGATTGCGCGCCGGATTCCCGTCAGTGCGGACGCCGGTGGAACCTGCCCGGCGGCAACGTAGCTGTCATAGAACAGCTCGAACGGCAGGGCGTGGTCGGGATTGGCTTGATTGGCGGCCAGGAACAGGCGGCGCGCCTCGCGCCATTCGTTCGCGTCCTTCCCCTTGAGCGCGCGCTGGGCGTGGACTCGGCCCTTGTAAGCCAGCGCCATCACGTTCTTGGGATCAACTGCCAAAACCCGGTTGGCCGCTGCTTCGGCCGCTTCGTAGTGCTTGGAATCGTATTCCATTTCAGCCATCGCGCGCTGGACGAAAATGTCGCCGGGATAGCGCGCGCCGATCGCGCTTGCCTTTTCGGCTAGCGATTCCGCGGTCTTCTCGGTGACACCATTCGCCGACACCATCCGGTACGGCATGATCGCGGCTTCGCCCGCGGTCATCTTGCGCACCGCCACATTTGTATCTGCCTTGATCTTGTTGGCGCTGAGCAGCGAGGTCTGCAACGATCGCCCGCGGACATAGCGCTCGACTTCGGAGTCGAGCTTGCCAAGATCGCCAAACGCAGTCTGCCCCGCCTGGAGCGGTGTCACGCCTTTGTTGATCAGCTCGACGTACTTGGCGAACTGGCCTGGGCGGTTGCCGCTGATCAGCAGGTAGTGGCACAGCAGCCAGCCGCGGCTGTAAAGCTCGATCCGTTCGGTCTGTTTGGGCGGATTGATGTCGCTTTCGATCAACCGCTTGACCGACCACGCGCTGAGTCCGTTCATCGCATAGCCGCGCGATTCGTTGGGAGCGCCGATGATGACATCTCCGTTGTCGGCGAACCGCGCGGTCGAGAACAGCTCGGCTAGGCCCTCGGTCGCCCACCCGGGGAAATACTGCGAGGTGTTCGAGAGCAGGATATGGTGCGTGTATTCGTGATAGAGGACCGTGTCGGCGGTCATCCCCGGAATCTCACGTGGCAGGCGGCGTGGCACGAAACCGTGCGATTCCTGCGCGCTCGAACGGTAGTACGCCCCGACCCCCGCCCGGCCCGACAGGCGGCGAATATCGTCAAGCGAATCGACCATATAGATCGTCGCCACATCTTCGGTGGTCAGTCCGAATTGCGCGCGCAGTGCTGCATCGTACCGCTCGAGCTTCTGGGTCTTATCGCGCAGTTCGGCTTCCGCGAGGTCGCCGTAAACCACGAAATGCTTCGAACGCGCTTCGAGCCATCCGGCACGCGCCGGTGCGGCAAAAGCCAGCGCAGCGGCAGTCGAGGCAACCAGCCCGACCAAAATACGAATTCCCATCAACCCATTCCCAGTCCCGTTAGATCAAGTCGCGCAATCTAGCTTTCGGGCCAACCGCATCAAGGAATTTTGAGTTATCCGGCGAATCAACCAGCGACCATGTCGTTCAATACACCCGCTTCTTCGGCTTGATGTACTCCGCATCATCAGTGAGCGTGTATTCGTGCACCGGCCGATAATCGATCTTGACGCCGCCGCCTTTGCCGCCCCAGCCGTCGAACCATGCCACCGTATGCTTCATCCATTCGGTATCGCTGCGATCGGGGAAGTCTTCGTGGGCGTGGGCGCCGCGGCTTTCCTTGCGGTTGTGCGCGCCGTGGAGGGTGACGGTGGCCTGGCTGATCAGGTTGTCGAGCTCCATCGTCTCGATCAGATCGGAATTCCAGATCAGCGAGCGGTCGGAGACGTGGACGTCT
>JANMQW010000182.1:0-6129 GCA_031370725.1 Novosphingobium sp. | reverse complement strand
TTGTTGCCGATCAGGTCGGCGCTCGAAAAGTCCGAATCCTGCCCGTTGATCGCCTTGACCTTGCGATAGGCGGTGATCGAGGTCAGCTTGAACGGGCCGTAGCTGTAATCAGCCTGGCCGGAAATGCCGTAGTTGGCGATGTCGTTGCTCGACGGCGCGTTGTTATAGACCACGTCGGCGAATGGCTTGGTCGCGTCGTCGACCCTGCCGCCCAGCGATTCGAGCAGCGTGGTCGCGTCTGAGCGTTGAAGGTTGACAGCGGCGCAGCAAACTTCGTCGATCTTGGAATAATCGGCGATCACCCGGAACTTGAACGCGTCGTCGGGTTGAAACAGCAGTTGCCCGCGCGCGAACCACCGATCGCGCTCATTGACCCGCCCGCCTGCGGGACCCAAATCGCGAATATAACCGTCGCGCTTGTTGTATCCGCCCGCGATACTGGCGGCGATGGTGTCGCTGAGCGGCCCGGTAAGCACGCCCTTGACCACGATCGCGTTGTAATTGCCGTAACTCGCCTCGACATTGCCACCCAGCGTGAACTTGGGCTCGCGAGTGACGATCGAGATCACCCCTGCGCTGGCGTTCTTGCCAAACAGCGTCGATTGCGGCCCGCGCAGCACTTCGACGCGCTGGATATCGGGCAAATCGCCGATCTGCGCGGCAGAGCGGCTGCGGTACACGCCATCGACGAACACCCCGACCGATGGCTCGATCCCGGGGTTGTTGGCGCCGTTGCCGAAGCCGCGGATGATGAAGTTGGTATTGGTCGCGCTGGCCTGCTGGTTGACCCGCAACGAGGGGACCACGCTCGACAAGTCTTTAAGGTCGCGGATCTGGGCGCGCTCGATCGTCTCGGCGGTGGTCACGCTCACCGCGACGGGGATTTCCTGAAGCGTTTGCTCGCGTTTGGTCGCGGTAACGATGATGTCGTTGCCCTGATCGCTATCCTCGGCGGCATCGGCGGCGGGGGCGGCGATTTCTTCCTCGGCGGGCGGAGCAGCATCCTGCGCCTGCGCCACGCCCGGCAGCGCGAGCACCGCGGCGAGGCTGGTGCCGAGCGCGAAACGGAGGCGCACGGCGAGACAGGGAATGGTAATCGTCATCTCTGTGCGTTTCCTCAACCGGCGCACGAAGCGCCGCAATCATGCCCGGCCCACTAGGCAACCGCATTCGCCCCGACAATATCAAATTCCGCAACTGCGAGCGTGCCTTGCGGGAATCGGCGAACCCGGCTAGGGGCGGCGCGCCCGCGACCGGCGCAACGCCGACGCTACCCCTACAAAAACGAGCATGCCTTTATGTCCGCGCCGCTGCGCAATATCGCGATCATCGCCCACGTCGACCACGGCAAGACCACGCTTGTCGATCAGTTGTTCCGCCAATCCGGCACTTTCCGCGACATCCAGCGGATCGAGGAGCGGGCGATGGATTCGAACGATCTCGAAAAAGAACGCGGGATCACCATCCTGGCCAAATGCACCAGCGTGGAATGGGATGACCACCACGGCACGACCACCCACATCAACATCGTCGATACCCCCGGCCATGCCGATTTCGGCGGTGAGGTGGAGCGGATCCTGTCGATGGTCGATGGGGTGATCCTGCTGGTCGACAGCTCCGAAGGGGCGATGCCGCAAACCAAGTTCGTCACCGGCAAGGCGCTCGCGCTCGGGCTCAAGCCGATCGTGGTGGTCAACAAGATCGATCGCGCCGACGGCCGCGCGCAGGAAGTGCTCGACGAGGTGTTCGACCTCTTTGTGAGCCTCGACGCCAACGACGAGCAGCTCGATTTCCCCGTCCTCTACGCCAGCGGCCGTAACGGCTACGCCAGCGACGACATGGACGCGCGCGAGGGCGACCTGACCCCGCTGTTCGCCAAGATCGTCGAGCATGTGCCGCCCCCCGCCGCCGATTTTGATGGGCCGTTCAAGTTCCTCGTCACCCTGCTCGATCGCGACAACTTCCTCGGCCGGATCCTGACTGGCAAAGTTGAAAGCGGCACGATCAAGGTCAACGCCCCGATCCACGCGCTCGATAACGACGGCAAGATCGTCGAGACCGGGCGCGCCTCCAAGATCATGGCCTATCGCGGGCTCGAACGCGTGCCGGTGGAAGAAGCCCGCGCGGGCGACATTATCTCGATCGCGGGGCTGACCACGGCGACCGTTTCCAACACCATCGCCGATCCTTCGGTGACCGAGCCGCTCCACGCCCAGCCGATCGATCCGCCGACTCTGAGCATGCGTTTTGCGGTCAACGATTCGCCGTTCGCCGGGCGCGAGGGCACCAAAGTCACCAGCCGGATGATCCGCGACCGCCTGCTGCGCGAAGGTGAAAGCAACGTCGCGATCCGCGTCACCGAAGCCGCCGACCGCGACAGCTTCGAAGTCGCCGGGCGCGGCGAATTGCAGCTGGGCGTGCTGATCGAAACGATGCGCCGCGAAGGCTTCGAGCTGGGCATCAGCCGCCCGCGCGTGCTGTTCGGCGAAGACGATGCCGGCAAGCGCACCGAGCCGTACGAGACCGTGGTCATCGACGTCGACGATGAATACGCGGGAACCGTCGTCGAGAAGATGGCGGGCCGCAAGGGCGAGTTGACCGACATGCGCCCCAGCGGCGGCGGCAAGACCCGGATCACCTTCAGTGCTCCTTCTCGGGGCCTGATCGGCTATCACGGCGAGTTTTTGAGCGACACCCGCGGCACCGGGATCATGAACCGCCTGTTCGAAAAGTACGGCCCCTGGCGCGGCACGATCGAGGGTCGCCAGAACGGCGTGCTGATCTCCAACGGTGCGGGCGAGGCCAACGCCTATGCGCTAAACATGCTCGAGGAGCGCGGCATCCTGTTCGTCCGCCCGCAAGATAAGCTCTACGAGGGGATGCTCGTCGGCGAGAACGCCAAGCCCGACGACCTCGAGGTCAACCCGATGAAGTCCAAGGCGCTGACCAACTTTCGCGTTTCGGGCAAGGACGACGCCATCCGTCTCACCCCGCCGAAGATCATGACGCTGGAACAGGCAATCGCGTATATCGACGACGACGAGATGGTCGAAGTAACGCCCAAATCGATCCGCCTGCGCAAGGCGCTGCTCGACCCGAACGAGCGCAAGAAGGCGGGGCGCAAGAAGGCGGCGTAACAACACCCCCCCTGCCGGTGGTTCACGCAAGCAGCCCGGCCAGTCCCACAAGGGAACGGAAGCTGCGCTGACCTTGCCAATAATCGATCCTTCTGGTCTAAACCGCTTTGCTGGTTGCTCAACGAAGCAAAAGCCCGGCGCGACTGGTATTTCCTCGTCGCTACAAACCGGGTTGTAAAACTGGGGGTCGTGGAAATGACGAGATTGCGCAAGACCGGCGGGGAAACGACGTTAGCCGGAAACAAGTTGTGGTCGCTTGGCGAAAACCGCTTCCTGTCAACATATGAAGCCATCAACGGCACCAGTGGCATCGATATCTTCGGACAGATTCTAGACGCCAATCTGAACCCAAATTCGGCCCCGCGCGCCCTGGCCTTCGAACAGCTCGATGAGCGCGTGACTTCGGTGGCATCGTTTGCCGACGGCAGCTTCCTGATATCGATGTACAAGCAGCCGATCGGCGCGCAATCCAGCGAGACGCTTTTCGTTCAGCGTTTCGATGCGGTCGGGAACGCGCTCGGTCCCGCTTACAATGTCTTCAACGGCGGACCGCGCGGCGGCACCGAACCGCGCGTGATCGCACTGAGCGATGGCACCGGCATCGTTGCGTTCGATACCGGGGGGGGAGTTTACGCTCAGCACCTCGCGAGCGATGGTGCCCCGATCGGCGGACTGTTGCTGGTAGGTTCGCTCAACACCAGCGCGACGTTCGATATTGCGGAAGCGGGGGCCGGTAGTTTCGTCGTGGCGTGGAGCGCCACCCCCACGTTCAGCCCGACGACGCAGTCGCTGATCCACTTCCGGTTCTTCAATACCGACGGGGTTGCTCTGACCCCGGACGCCACGCTGAGTTCAATCGTTTTCCCACGCCAGTCGGCGCCGGACATCGTCCGGTTGGCGGACGGCAGCTTCGCAGTCGCTTTCGTCAACAATTCGGGTGGCGCAAACTTCGATCCGGTCACCGGCGATATCTATGTTCAGCTCATTCCAGCAAATGGTACGATCGTTCGCGGACCTCTGCTGGTAAGTTTCGACACTGCCGGAAACCAGATCCTCCCGTCGATCGGCGCGCTGCCCGACGGCGGCTTCGTGGTGTCGTGGAGCGGCACCGGCGGGACTTTCCCTGGCAGCAACGGTTTCGACATCTACGCCCAGACGTTCAATGCCGATGGCAGCTACGCAGACGACGTTTCGCTGGTCAACACCGATACAGCAGCCGGCGGGATCGGCTCCAAAGTGCTCGTCAACTCCAGCGGCCACGTGGTGATCGACTGGCAGGGGGGTCTCGGCCATGAAGCGCAAGCTTTCGATCCAGCGACCTTTCGCATCTATAATGGCAACAAGGGCAACAACCAGTTCACGGCGAAGACCGGCGAAGACTGGATGATCAGCGGCTTTACCGGCGCTGACCGGCTGACCGGCTCAACCGGCAATGATATTCTGCGCGGTGGTGAAGGCAACGATACTTTGTCGGGCGGCGCGGGCGACGACGTGTTCGAGGTCGAGGCAAACGGCGGGTTCGATTCCATAGCCGGAGGAGCGGGCTTCGATCGCATTCTGGCGCTGGCTGAAGGGGTTACCATCGGCGTCACCTCGATTTCCGGGATCGAACGGATTTCGGCGCTGGGCCACGCGGGCGTGACCATTTCCGGCGATCGGGCGAATAACACGATCGATCTTTCTGCCACCGAACTGAGCGGCATCGCGGCAATTCTGGGAGGGGGCGGTGTCGATACGATTCGCGGGTCGGCTGGCGCGGACACAATCTTTGGCGGGCTGGGGGCCGACCTGATCAGCGGGGGTGGCGGGACCGATACTTTCCGCGGAACGCTTGCAGAACTGGATGGCGACACGATCTTCGATTTCTCGTCGTTCGAGAAAATTGTGGTCACGGCGTTCACCGCGAGCGACCGCTCGGTCTACAGCCTCGCCAACGGCGTGTTGACCCTCTATCCCGACGGGGCGGGCGGCCAGCCGGGTGCTCAGATATTGCTGCCCGGCGTTCCTGACGGCGCTGGCTTGTCGATTTCCGCAGGAGCGGATGTGCTGACCATCCAGATTTTTCCTTGATCGACCGGAAGCCGACGCGTTCGCATACGGTCGTCGCTCTTCCGGTCAATCGGCGCTGTTCATGGCGTCCAACCCGGTCCTGCCATCGGCATTAACCATGCGTTCAGCGGACATTTGATCCACTCGTTGGGCACGGGCTGTGACGCGCGGCGGGGCTGCCGCTTCTTCGCGCGAAGAGGAAGAAACGGACATGACCCAACTGTTGAAAACGGCGGCGCTGGGCGCCGCACTGATGGCGAGCGCGACGATGGCTGCGGCACCGGCCGAGGCGCGCCACCGCGACTATGGCCGCGGGCACGACCGCACCGGCACCGCCATTATCGCCGGAGTTGCCGGGCTGGCGATCGGTGCGGCGCTTGCCTCGGGCAGCCGGGGCGGGAGCTACTACAGCGACGGATATTACGATCGCAGTTACAATCGTGGCTACAATCGCGGCGGGTATTATTATCCGCAGCAGTCGTATTACAATTACGACAGCTACCCGCGCGGGTACTATTACGACAATTACGATCGCCGCTACCGCGATGGCTATTACTACGAGCGCAAGCATCGCAAGTGGCATCGCAAACACGATCGTTGGGACGACTGACCCCAGCCCGCCCCTGCCCATGGACCGCCGCCTGCGCACCGCGTAAGGCGCGCGGGACATGGGCGAAGTGGAACATAGCGACGCAGGCCAGGGCCTCGACGGCCTCAAGGTCGCGCTGTTCAGCGGCAACTACAACTACGTCCGCGACGGCGCCAACCAGGCGCTCAACCGGCTGGTCGGCTATCTCCAGCACCAGGGCGCGCAAGTGCGGGTCTATTCGCCGCGCACCGCCACCCCGGCGTTTGCCTCGATGGGAAAGCTGGTCGGGGTGCCCTCGATCCCGTTTCCGGGGCGCAGCGAGTACCGTTTTCCGCTCGCGCTGAGCCCGCGGGT
>JANMQW010000166.1:0-10197 GCA_031370725.1 Novosphingobium sp. | reverse complement strand
CCGATGGTGGCGCTGGTCGCGGGGACGAACCCGCCCGCTTGCGCCAGCACCACAATCAGCGCGTTCTGGCGCAGGAAGGTCGATTTGCCGCCCATGTTGGGTCCGCCGACGAGCCACAGGCGGTCTTCGCTGACCAAAGTGCAATCGTTGGCCACGAACCGCTCGCCCGTTTTGCCCAGCGCGGCCTCGACCACCGGGTGCCTGCCGCCCTCGATCGCCAGCACCGGTTCGGCGACGATCCGCGGCAATGCCCAGCGACCTTCCGCTGCCCGCTCGGCCTGGCCCGCGGCGACATCGATCCGGGCGAGCGCGGCGGCGGTGGCGGCGATGGCCTGGCGGCTGGCGACGGCCTCGCCGACCAGTTCCTCGAAATGGGCCTCTTCCGCAGCCAGTGAATGGCCCCCTGCCTCCGCGATCCGGCTCGCCTCTTCATGCAGAGCCAGCGCGTTGAAGCGCACCGCGCCGGCCATCGTCTGGCGGTGGGTGAAGCCCGAATCGGGGGCCATCAGCCGGTCGGCGTGCTTGGCGGGAACCTCGACGAAATAGCCGAGCACGCCATTATGACGGATTTTCAGCGACGGCGTGCCGGTCTCGTCGCGGTACTTTGCCTCCAGCGCAGCGATCGCGCGGCGAGCGTGGCCGCTGGTCTGGCGCAGCGCGTCGAGCGCGTGGTCATAACTTTCGGCGATGTAGCCGCCCTGATCGCGCGTCGTCGGCGGCGCGGGGACTAGCGCGCGGCGCAGCAGATCGACCAGCGCACCGTGGCCGCCCAGCGCGGGCATCAACGCTTCTAGCAAAGCCGGGCGATCGTCGAGTTTGTCGAGATGATCGCGCACCCGCCGCGCCTCGCCCAGCCCGTCGCGGAGTTGGCCCAGATCGCGCGGGCTGCCCCGGCCTGCCACCACGCGGCCCAAAGCCCGCCCAATGTCGGGCGCGCTGCGCAGCACGGTGCGCAAGTCGCCGCGCAGCAGCGGATCGTCGTGGAGCCAGCTGACCAGTTCGAGCCGGGCGTTGATCGCGGCGACATCGGTCAGCGGAGCGGACAGGTCCTCGGCCAACTGGCGCGCCCCTGCGCCGGTTACACAGCGGTCGATCGCTTCGATCAGACTGCCTTTGCGCTGGCCCCCCTGGGTCGAGAGGATTTCCAGACTGGCGCGGGTCGCCTCGTCCATCGCCAACGCCGAATCACCGCCGCGCAACTCGGGCGCAAGCAGCAGCGGCAGGGTGCCGCGCCCGACATGGTCGAGATAGCCGATCAGGCCCCCGGCGGCGGCGAGCATCGCGCGCCCGAAACTGCCGAACCCGTCGAGCGTCGCAACGCCGTGTGCCGCCTTCAACCGCCGCTCGCCCGATTCGCTGGTGAAGTCCGCCGCACTGCGCGGGATCGCGCCGTCGGGTGCAGCCGTCCAGCCATCGGGCGCAACCAGCTCGCTCGGCCCCAAACGCGCCAGTGCAGCGCCCAGCGCCGTTGGCTCGCATTGCTCCAGTTCCATCCGCCCGGTCGAGATATCGCACGCCGCGATCCCGCACACACCGCGCACCTCGCACACCGCCGCCAGCACATTGGCGCGGCGCGGTTCGAGCAGGGCCTCCTCGGTCAGCGTCCCCGCCGTCACGAACCGGACGATGTCGCGCGCGACCAGCGTCTTGCCACCCCCACGTTTCCGCGCTTCCTCAGGCGATTCGATCTGCTCGGCAATCGCCACCCGGCACCCGGCCTTGATCAGCCGCGCCAGATAGCCTTCGGCGGCGTGGACCGGCACCCCGCACATCGGGATGGGTGCGCCACCGTGTTCGCCCCGGCTGGTCAGCGCGATATCGAGCACTTGCGCGGCAATCTTGGCGTCATCGAAGAACAGTTCGAAGAAATCGCCCATGCGGTAGAACAGCAGACAATCGTCTGCCTGCGCCTTGAGCGCCAGATATTGCGCGATCATGGGGGTTGCGGCTATGGGGCTCACGGGCAGCCTGGGAGGTCCGAGTGGGATCGAGCCACCTAGACCAGGCGCCCGGCATTCTCAAATCGGTGACGGGAACTCATGCACAGCCGTGAAGCAATGGCGCTGGAGCGCGACGCGGCGATGCTGCCGTGGCTGCGCGTGCCGTGGCTGCTGGCGGCCATCGCGGTGCTGTGCCTGCCGTATCTGCTGGTGACAGTGCCCCCGCTGATCGATCTGCCGGGCCACCTCGGTGCCGCCGCGATCGAAGCCGCCGCGCCGGGCAGCGCGCTGGCGCGGTACTGGACGTGGCAGTGGGCCTTCTCGCTCAACATGGGCGGCGAGGTGCTGATGAAGCTGCTCGCCGATTCGTTCGGGCTGGTCGCCGCGGGCTGGTGGAGCGCGGTGATCGCCACGCTGCTGTTCGCCGCGGGCTGCGTCGCGGCGATTCGCGCGGTCAATCCTCGCGGCGGCTATGCGCTGGGCTGGGCGCTGCTGTTCGTGTTCAGCTATCCGCTGCTGATGGGGTTCATCAACTATGTGCTGGCGACCGGTCTGGCGCTGTTGGTGTTTGCCCGCTGGGTCTCCTGGCGTGACCGCCGCGCCGCTCGATCAGTGTTGCTACTGGTCGCGCAACCGATCCTGCTGACCTGCCACGCGGTGGGCGGGGCCTTGTTGCCGCTGCTGGTCGCCGCGTTCAGCGTCGGCGCCGCGCTCGATCGACGCCCCGGCTGGCGCAGCGGTGTGCGGCAAGTCTGGCGTGAATGCTGGCCACTGCTCGCCACTGTGGCGACGATGGTGCTGTGGAAGCTGGCTGCGCCTGCGGGCAAGGGTGGACTCAGGTGGTACGGCGAGCAAAAGCTGCTCGCCTTCCCGTTCGCGCTGCGCGATCAATCGCAGGCGCTCGACATCGCCACGCTGGTTGCCTGCGGACTGCTGCTGGTCGTGGGAGCCGCCGCCGGAGCGCGCTGGTCGTGGCGTCAGGGCCTGCCCGCGCTGGCGCTGGCTGTGCTGTTCGCAATCGCACCGGGTTCGATCGACGGCAGCGCGCTGGTCGATGTGCGGCTGCTGCCGATCGCGATCATGCTCGCATTGGGGTTCCAGGACTGGAGCCGGGCCGGCCTGCCGCTGGCGCGCGGGGTGGCGTTGGCCGGAGTTGGACTGCTTGCGGTGCGGCTCGCCACGACGGCCTATGGCTTTGCCGCCTACGATGCCGATTACCGCGGGCAACTCGCGGCGCTCAACCGGGTCGAGCCGGGCGCCAAGGTCCTCGCTCTGGTCGAGCACACCTGCCTGCGCGAAAGCTGGCGGACCCCGCGCACCGATCACCTGCCCAGCCTCGCCAGCGTCTATCGCGGCGCCTGGACCAACGACAATTGGGCGGTGCCGGGGCTGCACATGCTGACGCCGAAGTTCCGCCCGGGCAAGAACTACACCGCCGATCCCTCGACTTTCGTTTGGTCGCCCGGCTGCGCAGGCGGTACGCGGCTGCGCGGGATTGACCAGGCGATGCGCCGCGCCCCGCTCGACAAGGTCGACTACGTCTGGCTGATCGACACCGGCAAGCCGAAACACCAGGACCCACGCCTCGCCCCGGTGTGGCGCTCGGGCAGAAGCGTGCTGTACGCGGTCAAGGCGCGAACCAACGTGCTGGGCGGCACCGCGATGGCCAAATCGACCGTGCGGGTGCGGGTGCGCAACAAGGGTTGAGCAAGGTCGCGCCCTTCGGTCCTGACCCGATCGCAACCGCGAAAGACTGCTCTCACAACCCGGCGAATTCCGCTTTCCTGGGGCCTAGATACCCGAACAGATACGCGCCCACCTTGCGCATCTGGATTTCCTCGGCGCCCTCGGTGATGCGATAGCGGCGGTGGTGGCGATAGATGTGCTCGAACGGTTTGTGGCGCGAATAGCCGATCCCGCCGTGGACCTGCATCGCCCGGTCGGCGGCCTCGCAGACCAGCCGGTTGGCGTAGTAGTTGCACATGCTGATCTTGTCCGAGAGGCGATGCTCGATGTCCTTGTGAGGCATCTGGTCCATCTCCCACGCGGTCTTGTAGATCAGCATCCGCAGCATTTCGCACTGGGTTGCCAGCTCGACCAGCGGGAACTGGATGCCCTGGTTGCGCGCCAGCTCCTCGCCGAACGGTTTCCTCATCCGGGCATAGCGCACGCTTTCCTCGACGCAGTAGGTGGCGGCACCGAGCGATGAAGCGGCCTGGCGGATGCGGTTCTGGTGGACGAAACTTTGCGCGAGGCTGAGCCCGCGGCCCTCCTCGCCCAGGATCGCGTCGTGCGGCACCCACACATCTTCCAGGAAGAACCGGGCGTGGTCGGTGGGCATGTTGAAGGTCCACATGTACTCATCGATTCGCAGCCCCGGCGTGGGATTTGGCACGAGGAAGCAGGTGATCCCGCGCGCCTCGCCCGGATTGCCGCCGGTGCGCGCGAACAACCCGACGTGGGTCGCGACGTGCATCCCGGTGATCCACATCTTCGATCCGTCGATCCGCCAGCCGTCGATGCCGTTGCGGGTTTCGCGCACGCCTGCGGTTTCCATCCAGGTCGCGTCGGAGCCGTGGTCGGGTTCGGTCAGCCCGAACGCGACGCGGCGCTTGCCTTCGAACCCGCCGAGGATGAATTCCTGCTTCTGCGCCTCGGTCCCGAACTCGTCGAACATCGCCACGAACGGGAAGTTGCCGACGATCGAGTGTTCGTTCTGCAAATCGTTGTGGAGGCCGAGGCCTTTGGCCGCGAAGCGATCGCGGATCACCGCCATCCACAAGTTGGCGCCGTCCTTGCCGCCGTATTGCCTGGGCGCGGAAAAGCGCCAGTGGCCGGCCTTGTCCGCCACCCCACGCGCGGTGCGTAGCAGGTCTTCCCACTCGGGGCGCGGAAGGCCAGCGTTCTCGAAATCGGTGCGGGCGTATTCGCGGCGGTGATCGAAAAAGCGGATGTTGTCGTCGGCTTGCTCGATCGGCTTGATCTCGGCTTCGATAAAGGCATCGAGTTCGGCAAGATAGGCGACCAGGTCGGCGGGCAGCGCGAAGTCCATTTTTCTCTCCGAATCGATTTAACCGTTCGATTAAGAGACCTGCCATTTCTCCCGCGCAATGGCGAGCGAAGGATATTTGGGCTGATCCGCAGCCAGCTTGGTCAACGCGCTGCGCCGCAGCCGGGCGAGCATTCCGGGTGTGGCGAGCGAGACGCGTCGGGCGAGTATTTCGTCGGCCAGCTCGCGGTCCTCAGCTTGGTGCCGCGCGACGAATTCGCGCGCGACAATCCCCAGCGCGTTGCGCGCCACCGCGTGTTCGAACCGTTCGCGTCCGGCGAAGCGCTCCTTTACCGACCCCAGCCATTCAGCCACCGCGGTGACGATTTCCGCCGCAGAGGGCTCGCCTGCATCGCGCGATGCGGCGGATCGAGCGGCGGGTAGCGGACACGCGCGCTCGGCCGCAGGTGCCTCGTCCTCGAGCAATAGCAGCAAGTCGAGCTCCTGCTCGGCGGCGCGGCGACCGACCACTACGCGTTCCACGCTGCGATCCGCGCCGCTGCGCCAGGTCTGGCCCATCCCCAGGCAGCCCAGCGCCCACCACACCGTGCGGTATACCAGCCAGAACCGGAACCGCGCCGGGTCTACCGGCGCGCCGCCCGCCGCAGCATAGGCGGCAAACAGATCGTCGAGCGAGCCGAGCCCGAACCCCGGCGCATCCACTCGCCCGAAGCGCCACACCGCCATGCACCCGAACGCGAGGTCCTCGTGATAATCGCCAAGATGCGCGAGTTCCCAGTCGAGCACCCCGGTCAGACGGCCGCCGTGGGTCATCAGGTTTCCGATCCGGAAATCGCCGTGGATCAGCCGCGGCGGGGTTAGCGCGGGGCAGTTGGCGCGCAGCCAGGCGAGCCCCAGCG
The DNA here is from genome assembly GCA_031370725.1 of Novosphingobium sp. Lineage (GTDB taxonomy): Bacteria > Pseudomonadota > Alphaproteobacteria > Sphingomonadales > Sphingomonadaceae > Novosphingobium. The sequence continues at coordinate 4,348 of JANMQW010000166.1, read as the reverse complement.
CGATGATCGGACGGTTTCCGCCATGCCCGGCGAACTGCGCGGCCAAAGCTTCCACCCCGGTGGCAGGATCGAGCAGCGGGGCCATCGGAACCGCCGCCGGATCGATCCGGTGGATTGCTGCCAGCGCCGCGCCAAGATCGCCGAGCAGCGCTTCTCCGCCCCCATACTCGCCAACACCCAGCACCGTCTCGGGTGCGGCGGTGCCGGGTAGACGGCGCATCACGAAGCCGCTGCCCACGCCGTCGCGCGGCTCAAGCGCGGCGATGATTTCGGGGGCAATAACGCCTGCGGCGCATGCCGCGTGGATCACTGCCGCCTCGCCCGCATGATCGAGCGGACGGCCCGCCATCACTTCTGGCGAAGCCGCACGGCGCAGGACATAGCCTTCGCCATCGCTGGTAAACGCCCAGCTTTCCATGTTGGCCCCGCCAGAGAGGCGCTCGAGGTCGGCAATCGCTTCGCCCAATCCGGCCCGCGCCAGAACCACCCCAAGCGCGGCCGTCAGACTGTGATTCGCTTCTCCCATTCACGCTTCGTTATCCAAACCCCCTGCAATATCCAGCCCAACAGAGGCGCGCAGACGCCAGACCGATCGCTGCCAGGCTTGCGAACTTTGCCGAAAATGCGTTTAATCATACGAGGTTGGGTCATGAATATATATTCGGGACTGGGGTCAGGCGGATGAGTATGAAACGGAGTCGGATCGCTTCGATTGGCTTTGCCGCGCTGGCGCTGCTGGCCGCACCTCTGCCCGCACAGACGGTCTTTGCGCAGGAAAGCGATTTCGCCTCGGCTTCGCTCGACCGTGCGCTTGAAAGCCAGCTGCGCGCCATCGTCGCCAACTCGGGCGGACGCATCGGGATTTACGCTGCCGACATCGATGGCCCGCGCACCGCCACGATCAATGCCAACCAGGCGTTCCCGATGGCCAGCACGGTCAAAGTGGCGATCGCCGCGACCTATCTGCAAGCCGTCGACGAAGGGCGCCTGCGGCTCGACAATTCTTACCCCCTGCGAATCGGCACCGGTCTGACAGGGCCCGATGGCCGGGTCATCACCCGCGAGGGGATGAGCCTGACCGCGCAAAGCCTGATCGAACTGATGATAACCAAAAGCGATAATCAGGCCACCGACGCGGTCCTTTCGGCGGTCGGCGGGCCGAGCGCGGTCAACCGCTGGCTGTTGGCCTCGGGCATCGCCGGGCTGCGGGTCGATCGCGACATCGCCACGCTGCTGCGCGACGATAGGGAAAAGAACGATCCGGTGCTGGGGCTCGACAAACGCGATACGGTGACCCCGGCGGCAATGGTCCAGTTGCTCGGCGCGCTGCACCGCGGCCAGGTGCTGAGCCCGCAGAGCCGCGCGGTGCTGCTGGGCGCGATGAGCCGCTGCCAGACCGGCAAGACCCGCATCCGCGCGCTGCTCCCCGAGGGCACGCTGGTGGCGCACAAGACGGGCACGCTGTGGGCCCAGACCAGCGATGTCGGGATCATTCGCCTGCCCGATGGGCGCAACGTGGCGCTGGCGGTTTATGTGACCGGGCAAAGCAGCCATGCCGCCCAAGCTCAGACGATCGCCCAGGTCGCGCGGACGGTGTACGATAGCTTCACCGCGGGCGTTTACCAGCCGAGCTATTCGGCACGGCGCTGAGGCAGATCGCGGACAAACAAAAGGGGCGCGGCCTTGCGGTCGCGCCCCTCGTTGTTTGAGCCTGAAAAGTACTCAGTTCTTCTTGGCAGCATCCGCACCGGCTTCGGCACCGGCAACGGCGCCGCTGGCGGCGGCATCGGCAGTGGTCGCGGTGTCGCGAGCGGCTTCACCCACTTCGGCAGCAGCGTCCTTGGTCGCGTCGACAGCGGTGTCGGCAGCGTCGGCGGCACCAGTGGCCATCGCGTCAGCGTTCACAGCGGCATCCGATGCAGCGGCATCGGCGGTCGTGGCAGCGGCGTCTTCGGTCTTCTGCGAGCAACCAACGAGAGCAAAGGCAGTGCCGACAACCGCGGCGAGGATCAATTTGCGCATTCCAGAGTTCCCTTAAGGACAGATAGATGGGGTGGATCGCGCGGGGACCCGATGTCCGCAGACCGCCGCGCAAAGTCTACTGATTAGGCAGACTTCGCGGCGCCAAATAATCGCTTGTGCGCGACTCTGCAAGCGCCGAGCGCATCGGCTCGCCGCATTGACGTTGAAACGCTAGGCTAACCGGCAATTGTGTCCTGGATGTGACACACGCTGGCGGGCTATGCGAGCGACCTGCTCGAAGGCTTTCCATGCCGCACTGCCGCGCCCGGCGTGACGCCTGCCAAGCGCCCTGCTAGGTGGTCGCCATGTCCGATCGCCAGCATCTCTACCTCGTCGATGGCTCCGCCTACATCTTTCGCGCCTATCATCGCCTGCCCCCGCTGACCAACCCGCACGGCGTGCCGGTCGGCGCGGTCTATGGCTACACCACGATGCTGTGGCGGCTGGCCGAGGATCTCAACAAAGCCGACGGGCCCACGCATCTGGCGGTGATCCTCGACAAGGGTTCGAAGAGCTTCCGCAACGATCTGTACGATCAATACAAAGCCCACCGTCCGCCCCCGCCCGAGGATCTGGTGCCCCAGTTTCCGCTGATTCGCGACGCCACCCGCGCGTTCAGCCTGGCCTGCATCGAGGAGGACAACCTCGAGGCCGACGACCTGATCGCCAGCTACGCCCGCGCCGCCACGCTCAAAGGCTGGGACGTGACGATCGTCAGTTCGGACAAAGACCTGATGCAACTCGTCGGCAAATGCGCTGAAGGCGGCGGCTGCATCGACATGCTCGATACGATGAAGAACGCGCGAATCGACATCGCCGAGGTCGTCGAAAAGTTTGGGGTGCCGCCCGAAAAGGTCGGCGATGTGCTGGCGCTGATGGGCGATGCGGTAGACAACGTTCCGGGTATTCGCGGGATCGGGCCGAAAACCGCGACCAAGCTGATCCAGGACTATGGCGATCTCGAATCTGCGCTCGCTGCCGCCCCGACGATGAAACCATCGAAGATGCAGCAAAGCCTGATCGACCAGGCTGACATGGCGCGATTAAGCCGCGTGCTGGTCCAGCTCAAGGAAGATTGCGACCTGCCGATCGCGATCGAGGATTTCGTGCTGACCGCGATTCCCCCCGATCCGCTCGCCGCGTTCCTCACCGAGCACGGCTTTACCAGCCTGCTCAAGCGGCTGGGCACGGGCGGCACCGCACCCGGCCCGGCGACGCAGTTGCACCCGGCCAAGCCGGTCAACGCCGGGGCGGTGGCGGCGCCTTCGGGTAGCCGCCAGACGCTCCCCGAATGGCCCGCGGTCGATCTCGATGCCTACGAATGCGTCCAGACACTCGAGGCCTTGGATACGTGGATCGAGCGCGCCTTCGCTGCAAGGATCGTTGCGTTCGACACCGAGACCAGTTCGCTCGACGCGATGCGCGCCGATCTGGCGGGGGTCAGCCTCGCGCTCGGCCCCAACGATGCGTGTTATATCCCGCTCGGCCATGGCGGCTCGGACATGTTTGCCGAAAAGCCGCTCCAGATCGGCAAGGCCGAGGCGCTCGCCCGGCTCAAACCGCTGCTCGAAAGCGACGCGGTGCTCAAGATCGGCCAGAACGCCAAGTACGACATCAACATCTTCGCGCGGCACGGGGAAGCCGTGGGGGGCATCGCGGTCGGGCCGATCGACGATACGATGGTGATCAGTTTCGATCTCGACGCGGGACGTAGCGAGGACGGGATCGGCGGCGGCCACGGGATGGATGAGCTCGCCACCCGCCACCTCGCGCACACCACGCTGACCTTCAAGGACATCTGCGGCACCGGCAAGAAGGCGATCCCGTTCGGCGAAGTCCCGCTCGATCGCGCCACCCGCTATGCCGCCGAAGATGCCGACGTAACCTGGCGGCTGTGGAAGCTGCTCAAGCCGCGGCTGGCCGAAGAAGGCGGGACGCGGGTCTATCAGACCGTCGATCGCCCGCTGGTGCCTGTGGTCGCGCAAATGGAGCGCCACGGGATCAAGGTCGATGCCGCGCGACTGGCGGGGCTTTCGAGCGAGTTCACCCATGCCATCGCCGGGCTCGAGACCGAGATTTACGCGCTCGCCGGACAGCCGTTCACCATCGGCAGCCCCAAGCAACTGGGCGACATTCTGTTCGACAAACTGGGCTACAAGGGCGGACGCAAAGGCAAAAGCGGACAGTATTCGACCGATGTCGGGATTCTCGAGGGACTCGCGGCGCAGGGTGCAGAGATGCCAAGCAAGGTGCTCGAATGGCGTCAGCTGTCCAAGCTCAAGTCGACCTACACCGAGGCGCTGCAAGCCGCGATCAATCCGCGTAC
>JANMQW010000094.1:0-3165 GCA_031370725.1 Novosphingobium sp. | reverse complement strand
CCGCGCTGATGGCTGGCGGCTCGGGTGGAAGCGGCCCCGAACGAAGGCCCGCGGTTATGGCGGCGCTGGTGGAAGGGGTTAATCGCGGGCGCACCCGCAAAGGCAACGACTTCATCCGCGCCGACTTTTCGGACAGCAGCGGCCAGTTTTCCGCCAGTTGCTTCGAGGAAGGCTTGGTCGAGGCGTTCCAGGGCTGGGCAAAGGATGGCACCTGCCTTCTGATCAACGTCGACCTCGACAGCCCTAGCCCGGAAGAACCACCGCGCGTCACCGTCCGCTCTGCGCGCCCACTGGCCGAGGTCAAGAGCGCGGCGAAGATGCTGCTCCAGCTCGAGGTTTTCTCGCCCGAAGCGATTGCAGAGCTCGCGCTGCTCCTGCCGCGCGACGCCGCGGGCACTGGCGAAGTGCGCGCGCGACTGCGCACCAGCGGCGGTAACACCCCGCTGTTCAGCCTGGGGCGCAACTTCCATCTCGATTCCGATATCGTCGAACGGTTGCTTGCGATGGAGGGATTGGCCAATGTCGCGCTGACCGCGCGCGGCGAACGACGCTTGCGCCTGGTTCATTAGGGAGAGACCGATGCAACTCGGCGCAATGCAGGACTGGAAGCTGCGGGTCACGCACCTGATCGACCATGCCGCGCGCGAATACGGCCACCGAGAGCACGTCACCCACTGGGCCGACGGGCGCGAGACGCGGACGACCTGGGCCGGGGTTCGGCGCGACGCGCTGAAGATGGCGCAGGCGTTACGTGCGGAGGGGATCGGCAAGGGCGAGCGTATTGCAACGCTGGCGATGAATCACGCCAGCCATCTGGTTACCTGGTACGGCGCGGTCGGAGCCGGGGGCGTGCTCCATACGATAAACCCGCGGCTGTTCGATGAGCAGCTCGATTACATCGTCAACCATGCTGAAGATCGTGTTCTGCTTTACGATGCGCAGTTCCAGCCGATCGTCGACCGGCTGCGCGACAAATGGCCAACGGTTGGCACGTATGTCTGCTTCGACCCGCCACCGGGCAGCGACGTACTCGGCTTCGACGCCTGGATCGGCGCGCACGACGGCGACACCGTCTGGACCGACGGCGACGAACGCGACCCGTGCATGCTGTGCTATACCAGCGGGACCACCGGTCATCCCAAAGGCGTACTTTACGAGCACCGCTCCACCGTCCTCCACGCAATGGCGGGGGTGCAGCCCAACCTGTTCGATTTCGATTCGCGCAGCGTGATGCTGCCGATCGTGCCGATGTTCCATGCTGCAAGCTGGGGGCTGCCGTGGGCGGGGACCATTCCTGGGATCAAGTTCGTCTACTCCGCGGTCAACGATCCGGCGGTGCTGTGCGAACTGATGGAGCGCGAAGGCGTAACCCATTCGGCGGGGGTGCCGACGGTGTGGCTCGGAGTTTTCCAATACCTCGATTCGGTCGGCAAGGATGTGCGCGATATCGGCCAGCTGGAAACCGCGGTGATCGGCGGCTCGGCCTGCCCGCGATTCATGATCGAACGGTTGATGCACAATGGCGTCCGCGTTGCGCATTTGTGGGGAATGACCGAAACCTCGCCGATCGGTACCGCCGGAGCCTATCCCTACGATTGGGACGACCTCGATTTCGCCGCCAAGGTCGATATCGTCCTGAAACAGGGCCGCCCGGCCTTCGGGATCGAGCTGCGCTGTGTCGATCTCGACGATCCTGGCAAAGTGCTCGCTCGCGACGGGGTCAATTCGGGCGCACTCCAGGTGCGTGGGCCGTGGGTGATCAAGCGCTATTTCAAGGCCGAGGCCGACGCGACCGATGCCGAGCAGTGGTTCGATACCGGCGATGTTGCGGTGATCCATCCCGATGGCACACTCCAGCTCACCGACCGGACAAAGGACGTGATCAAATCGGGCGGCGAGTGGATCAGCTCGGTCGAACTGGAGAACGCCGCCGTCGGGCATCCCGCGGTGGCCGAGGCTGCGGCGATCGGGATCTATCACCCGCGCTGGGACGAACGCCCAATCCTGGTGGTGGTGAAGAAGCCGGGCGTCGAGTGCTGCGCCGACGACATCAAGGCCCATCTTGCGGACAAGGTCGCCAAGTGGTGGCTGCCCGATGCGATCGAGTTCGTCGACGACATCCCCCACACCGGCACCGGCAAGATCAGCAAGAAGGACCTGCGCGAGCGGTTCAAAGACTACAAGCTGGCCGAATAGGAGCCGAACATGCCTCACATCGACCCAAGTCGTGAACATTGGGAGCAGTTCAAATCGCTCCCCCGCGACACCCCGATCCAGATGCTCAACCTGATCAAGCTGCGCGATCTGGCGGAGTATCCCGAAGGGCACCCCAACCACGGCAAAGGCCTGACCGGGCACGAGGCCTACGCAATTTATGGCAAGGCTTTCCAGGCGCTGGTGGTCGACGACGGCGCGGCGATGGTCTGGCAGGCGCCGCTCGAATGCGTCGTCACCGGTCCGCCCGGCGAATGGGACGAGGCGTTCGTGATGGGCTATCCCAATTCGGGCGCGTTCATGGCGATGGTCAAGAATCCGCACTACATCGCCGACGTGGTGCCGCACCGGACGGCGGCGGTGGCCGACAGTCGGCTGATCCGGTTCGCGGGATGAGCAACGACGCGCAGTGGCACGCGCACGTTTACTTCACCGACGCCGACCGCGCGACGGCGGCTGCGCTGCGTAAGCAGTTCAGCGCCGACCCGCGCGTGCTGTTCATCGGGCAGATGATCGACGCGCCGGTCGGCCCGCACCCGATCCCGCAATACGAAATCCACTTCTTCGCCCCTGCGCGCGACGCCGTGATCGCGCTGATCGAGGCCACCAGTCTGCGCGCACTGGTCCACCCGCTTACGGACGATGACCTCGCCGACCACACCACGCTCGGCCACTGGATCGGCGAGCCGCTCGAACTCGATACCAACGTGCTCGATCCGCCGGGCGTCAACCAGGGCGTGGCACGGTTCGGGGTGAGCGACTTCTAGGCCGATCACAGCAAGCTCATCTGCCCGTCCACGCTCGGTCGCCTGAACCCTCTGCAATCGAGATCGATCTTCGCCGTTTCGATCCCCGCGCGTCTGCACGCCAGACGGAAGCGGGTTCGGAACAGGTCGGCCCAGACGCCCTGCGGCTTCATCCGGCTGAAGAATCCGGGATCGTTATCCTTCC
>JANMQW010000037.1:0-12309 GCA_031370725.1 Novosphingobium sp. | reverse complement strand
CGGCCCGATGGAGGAGGTGTGCGAACGCCTTGCCACCACCACGCTCCCTTCGATCGACGAGTCGGCGAAAATCTTCTTCCGCGACGTGCTCGATCATGTCCGCCGCGCGCTGGCGCGGACTCAGGGATTGAAAGAAACGCTTGCCTCGATCGTCGAGACCGCGGCGCTGCTCGAAGCCCACCGCCAAGGCGAGATGACCCGCGCACTCGCCGCATGGGCGGCGATCCTGGCGGTGCCGACCGCGATTGCCGGGATCTATGGAATGAACTTCGACCGCTTTTTCCTGCCCGAGCACGCCGATCTGTGGGGATTTCCCGCAACCGTAGGGCTAATGGCCGCGATCTGCATCGGGCTGTGGCTGCGGTTCCGCAAGATCGGGTGGCTTTGATGGTCTTTGCCCTCTCCCCTCCGTGGGAGAGGATAGCGGAGCTTGCTCCCAAAGGAGCTAGCCTAGCTTGGTGAGGGGGCGAGGCAGCGCGCGCCGTCCACCCCCTCGCCAAATTCGCCTAGGCGCTTGCAGCGCCAAGTCTTCGTATCCTCTCCCACGAAGGGGAGAGGGCAGGCTTAGCTCGCGAAATAGCGCTTGAGCCACGCCACGAGCGCCGCCAAATCCGCCCCTTCGAGCGCCACCGCGTAGGCCAGGTCGGGTACTTTGGGCCAGCCGACATCGACGAACTCGCGCGCGCTCGTTGTGCCTTTTGGCCATTCGCGCGCGCCTTCGTAGCGGGGGATAACGTGGAAATGGACGTGGGGATCGACCATCATCAGCATCAGGTAGTTGAGCCGGGCATAGCCGACCGCCGTGGCCAGCGCGGCCTCGATCGCTGCGGTGACCTGCTTGAGTTCGGCATGTGCCTCGCCCGGCAGGTCGCCAAACGCGGTGGCATCGCTCTTGGCGGCCAGCACCAGGCTGCCCAGCGTCGGCTGGGCGGGGCGAGCGAGGATCACCCAGTGCTCGAATTCGCGGACCAGCGTTACCGGCCACCCGAATTTCTCGATCGTTGCGTTCATCGCCTCAACTCTCCGCCAGCCACGAAGTAATCGTACCGCCGCGCGCGCGGAACTGCCACGCCTGAACCAGCCGGACCGCGTGGACCGCGCAACTGATCGCGGTCCACCACGCCACCGCGATCAGGCCGAGATCGGGCCGGGCGAACAGCATGCCGACAAACAGCAGCACCATGTTGGGATTGCGCCGCGCGGTGATCAGCCGGAAATGGCTGTCGAACCGCCGCCAGACGTGGATGTGCATCAACCCGTTCTGGCGCATGAACACGCCTTCGATCAGGCGCTGGAGCAGGTATCCACCCTGGATCGCGCCCTGTACCCACCAGAACGTGGCGGTGTCATAGGCGAGGCCCCAATATAGCAGCCCGGTCGCCCAAAACCACCACCAGAACGGCGGGTGGACCAGGTCCATCCCGTGATCGGCCACGTCGCCCCATTTGGACGATGTGATCGTGCAGCGCGCCAACTTGCCGTCCACGGTATCGAGCACCATGAACCCCAGCCCCAGCGCCATTCCCAACCAGTAGTTCCCCCACGCGAAGGCAAATGTCGCGGCAACGCACGACGCCGCACCGATTATAGTGATCTGGTTGGGGCTGATCCCCAGCCGCGCCGCGATCCGGGTCAGGACCAGCGCCCATTCGGGCCACAGATACTTGGTGAGCAGATCGGTGACGCCCTTGTAAGCGCCGAAATAGCTTGCCCGCTCGATGCTGCGCACCGTCTCGGGGGTCAGCGCCTCGACGAATGGGGTCTCGCGCTTGCGCAGCGCCTTGTTCTCGATGGTCGGGCCGTCTTCATAGGCAATCGCGGGCAATGGCGCGGCGCGGCCCTCGATCATCGCGGTGCGGATCAGCGCCGCCTCGTCGCCATCGCGGGCGTGAGCCAGCGCGGGTACGCCACCTACGGTCAGCACGGTGCCCGGCTGGGAAACGACATGGTGGAGCCACGGCGGATCGAACGCGAACGCGGCGTTGGTCAGGATCCGCGCGCGCGTGGCAGTGCCATCCGCGGCCAATGGCATCCCGGCGGCTCGGGCGATCCGGGCGACCCGCTCGGGCATTGTCAGCCCCCACAGGCGCACCGGATTGGCGCCCACCGTCTCGACCGAAGGGCTAGTCTCGGCGGACAGGTTTGCGCGGGAAAGGACGGGTTGGGCCATCGCCCGCTCGCCTATCGACGGCGCTGCACGCTGGCAAGCGGGGCGCGTCCGGCGCAAAATTGCGGGATCGAATCCCGCGGTGTGCGATTGTTCACCGCCGGTACTGTAAGAAAAATGTAGTGATTCCGGCAAGTCAAAAGGTAAAGTGGGATTATGTACGGTTCGAACGGCGAATTTGGGCACCTTTCGCGGATGGCACATGCCCCCGCCGTGGCCCCCGTGCGCCGCCCGCGTCGTGTGTCGGCACGCGGCGCTCCGCTCGTCGGGATCGTCCGCAATCCGCGCAGTCACCGCAACAAGGGTCAAACACCCGATTTGGCCGACTGCGCCAACATTCTGGTCGAAACCCCGCGCAATCACGCTGCGCTGCGCGAAACTCTCGCCGAGTTTGCCGCGCGCGGGATCGATTATCTGGCGGTCGATGGCGGCGACGGCACGGTGCGCGATGTCCTGACTTGCGGGGCGAGCATCTTCGGCGACGACTGGCCGCCGCTGGTGGTGTTGCCTAAGGGCAAGACCAACGCGCTGGTGGTCGATCTGGGGCTGCCCAACGCCTGGACTTTGCCGGAGGCGATGGAAGCGATCGGCCGCGGCAAAACCATCGTGCGGCGTCCGCTGGCAGTTACCCTGCCGGACACCAGAGAGTTGGTTCAGGGCTTCATTCTGGGCACCGGGGCATTCATGCGTGGCACCCAAGTTGGCCAAAAGGCGCACCGCTGGGGTATCTTCAACAGCTTTGCGGTGGGCTTGATCATCGTCTGGTGTCTGCTCCAGACGATGTTCGCGCGCTCTACGAACATTTGGCGCACGAGTACCCCGATGCGATTGCGCAACGGCAACGATGGCACGGAATTGGCGCGCAGCCGGGTGGGTGACCCGCATGAGCGGTTTGTCATGGTCGCCTCGACGCTCGAACGCTTTCCGCTTGGCATCCGCCCATTCGGAACGGTCCGCCCGGGCCTCAAACTGGCGGTAATCGACACCCCCTTGCGCTGGATGTTTGCGCTACTTCCGTTGATCCTGACCGGGTTCGACGCGGCCTTCCTGCGCCGCAACGGCGCGCACCGAATAGACGTCGACGTGCTCGATCTCGAGCTTGGCGATCGCTTCACGCTCGACGGGGAGTATTTTCCTGCCGGACGATACCGCTTGCACCAGGGACCGGAATTGCGCTTCGTGGTTCCGTGACCACGCCGCCTGAATCCCCCAACCTTTCTACACCCACCCTTTCCGACCGTATTCAGACCAGCCTTAACGCGCCCATTGATCCAGCGGTTCGCGCGTTTGCCGGCGAACTGGGCGAGTCCTCAGGCGCGCTGGCGGTGCTGTTCTACGGCTCCAACTTGCGCACCGGATCGCGCGAAGGAGTGCTCGATTTCTATGTGTTGCTGCCGGGCGCGGTCGAGACCGGACTGTGGCCGCGGGTCAGCTATCACGAGCGCGATGACGACGGAGAAACCCTGCGCGCCAAGGTTGCGACGATGACGCTGGCGACGTTTGCCGCAGCGGCTTCGGGCGAAACGCTCGACACCACGATCTGGGCGCGGTTCGTCCAGCCAAGCGCGCTGGCGTGGGTGCGCGATCCGCAACAGGCCAACGCAGTGGCACAGGCAGTCGCGGCCGCGGCGATTACCGCGTCGCGCTATGCGGTCGCGCTCGGACCTTTCGCCGGCACCGCCGATGACTATTGGCGCGCGCTGTTCCGCGCCACCTATCGCGCCGAGTTCCGGGTCGAGAAGCCGGGGCGTGAAAATGACATCCTTGGTGTGAACCAGGCGCACTTCTCGGGCCTGCTGCCCGCCGCGCTCGACGCTGCCGGGGTCGCTTGCACCCGCAATGGCGAGGTCCTCCACCCCCGGTTGGCGTCCCGCGATCGTGACGCGCTGCGTCGGGGCTGGGCGCGACGCGCGCGGCTGGGCAAGCCGTACAATCTCGTCCGCCTGCTCCGCGCATCGACCACCTTCGAGGGTGCCGCGCGCTATGCGGCGTGGAAAATCGAGCGTCACACCGGGGTTCCGGTGGTGCTGACCCCGTGGCGTGAACGCCACCCGGTGCTCGCCGCGCCGGGCGTGCTGTGGCGGGTCTGGCGCGCGCGGCGGTCGGCCCCATGAGCGTGACGATGCCGCATGCGCTGGTCTTGGCGGGGTCGCGCCCCGCCACGATCGACCCGGTTGCCGCCGCCGAAGGGGTTTCCCACAAGGCGCTGGTCGATGTCGGCGGGATGCCGATGCTCGCGCGCGTGCTGCACGCGTTGCGCGACGCCGGGATCGAACACATCGCGGTCTCGGCCGATGCGCCCGAGGTGCTGTCGCTTGCCTATGCGCTCAGCGCGATCCCGGTGCCGCCGGGCAGGGGCCCCAGCGCCAGCGTTGCGGCAGGGTTCGCCACCATGGGCTCGCCACTGCTCGTCACCACCGCCGATCATGCGCTGCTGCGCGCGCAATGGATCGCCGATTTCGTCGCCGATACGCCGCCCGATACCGATGTCGCGATTTTGCTCGCGCGCCGTGCGCTGGTCGAAGCGGCGCTTCCCGGCACCCGGCGGACGTGGCTGCGGTTTGCTGACGGAGCCTGGTCGGGGTGCAATATGTTTTTGCTCAACACACCTGCTGCCAGCGTCGCGATCGGTACCTGGGAAGCGGTCGAGGCCGAGCGCAAGCAGCCGTGGAAGATTGCAGCCCGGCTCGGCGCGGGGACCTTGTTGTCGTATCTTTCCGGTCGCTTGACCCTGGTCGAGGCGATCGCACGGCTTGGCGACAAAGTGGGGCTGAATGCGGCGGTTGTCGCCGCGCGCGATGGATTGGCAGCGGTCGATGTGGACAAAATCGATGATCTCGTTCAGGTGAGGCAAATCCTGATTGGTGGAGTCTAGCCCTCAAACGGGTTGCTTTTGCCGCGCCTTCTGCCCAAGGCGGCGCTTTCATTACAAACGGGTTACACCCGGTACAAATCCAGGATTTACATGGCTCCGATCAAGACCGCCATCATCGGCGTTGGCAACTGCGCCAGTTCGCTGGTGCAGGGCGTCGCCTATTACCGTGACTCCAACAGCCCCCAGGGCCTGATCCACGACCGCATTGGCGGTTACGGCGCGGGCGATGTGGAATGGGTGCTGGGCATCGACGTCGATCAGCGCAAGGTTGGCAAGGACATTTCCGAAGCGATCTTTGCTGCGCCCAACAACACCGCGGTGTTCATGCCCAAAGTCCCCGATACCGGGATCAAGGTGATGATGGGTCATGTGCTCGATGGCGTCGCCGATCACATGACCGGGATGGGCGAAAAGGGTTTCGTCGTTGCCAGCGATGCGGAGCCGGACAAGGCCGCGGTGGTCAAGGCGCTCAAGGATTCGGGCGCGGAAGTGCTGATCAACTTCCTGCCTGTGGGTTCGCAGACGGCGACCGAATTCTATATGGAATGCGCGCTTGAAGCAGGCGTTGCCGTCGTCAACTGCATGCCGGTGTTCATCGGCAGCAACCCTGAATGGGAAAAGCGGTTCCGCGACAAGAACATCCCGATCGTGGGCGACGACGTGAAGGCGCAGCTGGGGGCGACGATCGTCCACCGCGTGCTGTCCAGCCTGTTCGGCGCGCGCGGGGTGAACGTCGAGCGGACCTATCAGCTCAACACCGGCGGCAACACCGACTTCATGAACATGCTCGATCGCCAGCGGCTGGGCAGCAAGAAAGAATCGAAGACCGAAGCCGTGCAGGCGATGCTCGCCCAGCGCTTGGCCGACGAGAATATCCACATCGGGCCCTCGGATTACGTGCCGTGGCAAAAGGACAACAAGCTGTGCTTCCTGCGCATGGAAGGCCAGTTGTTCGGCGGCGTGCCGATGAACCTGGAAATGCGCCTCTCGGTTGAGGACAGCCCCAACTCGGCCGCGGTCGTGATCGATGCGATCCGCTGCTGCAAGCTGGCGCTCGATCGCGGTGAGGGCGGAGCCCTGATCGGCCCGAGCGCTTACTACTGCAAGCACCCGCTGCAGCAATTCAACGATGATACCGCGGCGCAGATGGTCGAGGAATATATCGCCGACGCCACCTTCGCGGCGGAGTAGCGTTCGGATCTGGCGGCTGCGGAAGTCGCCGCCAGGGTCCGATGCCAACTTGGTTTGGAGCAGTTGATGGATGCGCTGATCATCGCCGCGGGCTACGGCAACCGGATACGGGAGATTTCCGATTCCAAGCCGCTCACGCCGATCGCGGGCGTGCCGCTGCTTGAACTGAGCGTGCGCCAGGCGCGCGCCGCGGGGGTCGAGCGCGTGGTCGTCGTCACTGGACACCAGGCGGTCGAAATCGAGAAGTTCTTGCCCGCGCTTTCCGCCCGCGCGGGCATCCCGGTGGTTTCCGAACGGGTTCTCCACTGGTCGACCCCCAACGGCTATTCGGTCATGGCAGGCGCGGCGCGGATCGCCAAGATGGGTGGGGGCGATTATCTGCTGATGATGGCCGATCACATCTTCGAGTCAGGAATTCTCGATCGGCTGGCGCATCAGGGCACTAAGAGCCGAGGAGTTACGCTCGCGATCGACCGGCGCACCGATGGTCCCCTGATCGATCCCGAAGACGCGACCTGGGTTAAAACCGATGCCGATGGGCGGATTGAGGCAATCGGCAAAACCATTACCGACTACGATGCAGTCGATTGCGGCGCATTCCTGGCGACGCCCGAACTCGCAAGGGCGATCCAGGCTGCCATTACCGATGGCAAGAGCGGAAGCCTCTCCGACGGCATGCAGCGCCTCGCCGACGCGGGCCGCGCGGCCACGATGGACATCGGAGATGCGTGGTGGATCGACGTCGACGACCCGCGCGCGCACGCGATTGCAGAGCGCGAGTTGACGGCGCGCGCGGTTGTGCCGATCAGCTGAAGCGCGCTAAACCAAGCACCCCGCCAGCGAATTGGCCCCGGCCTCGGCCAGTTCAACTTCGACTAGATCGCCGATCGTGGCCTCGCCCATGAAGTGGACCGATTGCAGCCACGGCGACTTGCCCAGCCATTGCCCGGGCAGCTTGCCACGGCGTTCGACCATCACCGTACAACGTCGCCCGACCGTTGTTTGGTTAAACGCCACCTGATCGCGGTTAATCGCGGCTTGCAAGCGCTGGAGCCGCTCGTCCATCACCTCCGGCGCGATCTGGTCGGCCATCGTCGCGGCGGGCGTGCCGGGGCGCGGGCTGTCCTTGAAGCTGTAGGCTTGGGCATACCCCACCGCCTCGACCAGCGTGAGCGTGGCGTCAAAATCGGCTTCGGTTTCACCGGGGAAACCGACGATGAAGTCGCCCGACAGCGCGATGTCGGGGCGCACTTTGCGGACCCGCTCGAGGAGGCGCAGATAGCTTTCGACGGTGTGGCTGCGGTTCATCGCCTTGAGAATGCGATCGCTGCCTGATTGCACCGGCAGGTGGAGGAACGGCATTAGCTTGGCCACTTCGCCATGTACGGCGATCAGATCGTCGTTCATGTCCGCCGGGTGGCTTGTGGTGTAGCGGATCCGCGCCAAATCGGGCAGGTTGGCCAGCGCGCGGATCAGGTCGGCCAGACCCGCTGATCGACCGTGCGGACCCTGCCCACTCCAGGCGTTGACGTTCTGCCCCAGCAGCGTGATCTCACGCGCCCCCGCCGCGATCAGCGCCTGCGCCTCGACCATCAGATCGGCGAATGGCCGCGAGATTTCGGCGCCACGGGTGTAGGGTACTACACAATAAGTGCAGAACTTGTCGCAGCCTTCCTGCACCGTCAGGAATGCCGACGGCGCGCTTTTGCGGCGCGGCGGCAGCGCGGCGAACTTGGCGTCAGCGGGCATGTCGGTATCGGTCGAAGTGCGCCCCGCCGCGGCTTCGGCGACCATTGCCGGCAGGCGGTGATAGGCTTGCGGGCCGACTACCATGCGTACGCTGGGCGCGCGCCGCATGATTTCTGCGCCCTCGGCCTGGGCGATGCATCCCGCCACGGCGATCAACGGCACGCTGCCATCGTCGCGGCGCAAGCGGCCGATGTCCGAATAGACCCGGTCGACCGCGCGTTCGCGTATATGGCAGGTGTTGAGCACGACCAGATCGGCATCTTCGCGCTCGCCCACTGCGGCCAACCCCTGCGCGGCGAGCAACTCGCCCATCCGCTCGCCATCATAGACGTTCATCTGGCAGCCGAACGACTTGACCTTAAAGGTTTTGGGAGGTGCGGGCAGGGTCATGAGGGCCGCCCAATAAGCCAGCGGCGCGGATTATTCAAACGCCGTGCCCTCGCTGCAATTCGGCCAGCATCGCCGCCCGCGCTGCTGCAGCGATCGTCTTGCGATCGTGCAGCGCATCGCCCGTCAGCGGAGGAAGGAAGCGCAGGGTCAGGCGGATCGGCCGGGCGCGCGCCAGGATGCGCTTGAAGTTGTCGAGCCCGTGTTCCTCGCCGATCCACGCGATTTCCGCTGCTTCTGCACCATAGTCTAGCAGCACCGGCTGCACCGCAATACCCTCAGGAACCGGAGCGAGCGCTGAGAGCAGCGAAGATTTGAACGCCAGCAGTCCGGTGCCATCGCTGGTGGTACCTTCGGGGAACACCGCCAGTGCGCTGGTTTCGGCAATTGCCGAGCGGACTTGCGCGACCTGGGCGGCAACCGATGCGCGATCGTGGCGGGCGACGAACACCGTATCGTTCATTTCGCACAGCCATTTGAGCACCGGATACGCGGCCAGCCCATCGTGCGCGACAAACGCCGCGCCGCTAGCCCCGGCCAGCGCGGGCACATCGATCCAGCTGACGTGGTTGGTCACAAAGAAGGCGCCGCGCCGCACCCGCTGACCGGTGGTCTGAACCTCGACCCCGGCAACCATCGCGATGGAGCCCAGGAACAATCGCGGCCAGGGATTGGGCAGGCGCAGCACGCGCCACAGGTAGTATCCAGGCACACTCAACAGCAGCAGCACGATCATCGCGAACACACGAACCGCGATCCGCAACTTACCTATCGCGGATATCGGCGCAGGCCCGGCTATCGCAGAAGCCATCTCAGTGATCGCGGTCGAGTCGCACGCCGTACAGTTCCATGCGGTGGTCGACCAGGCGGAAGCCCAGCTTTTCGGCGATCTGCCGCTGGAGCGCTTCAAGTTCGGGATCGACGAATTCGATGACCTTGCCGGTCTCGACGTCGATCAGGTGATCGTGGTGCGCTTCGGGCGCGGCTTCGTAGCGCGCGCGGCCATCGCCGAAATCGTGACGATCGAGGATCCCCGCCTCTTCGAACAGGCGCACGGTGCGATAGACCGTGGCGATCGAGATCCGCGGGTCTTCCAGCATCGCCCGGGCGTGGAGCTTTTCGACGTCGGGGTGGTCTTCGCTTTCGGACAGCACGCGCGCGATCACCCGGCGCTGCTCGGTGATGCGCAGGCCGCGTTCTGCGCAAAGGGCTTCGAGATCGATCCGTTGGTGCACTGAGTATCCGCCACATGAAAAGCCCCGCCGATCATAGACCGGCGGGGCGATACTTCAACCAGCCTGCGCAGCTAGTGCGCAAAGATGCGGATCAGGACGCGGTGACAACCTTGCGCGGGCGACCGCGCTTGCCGGGAACCTTGACGGGCGCTGCAGCCTTGGGCGGCATCTTGGTGCCGGGCTTGCGACCCAGGCCGATCTTCTTGGCGAGTTCGCGGCGCGTCTCGGTATAGTCGGGCGCGACCATCGGATAGTCGGCGGGCAGTTTCCAGCGCTGGCGATACTGTTCGGGGGTCATGTTGTGGTGAGTCATCAGATGCCGCTTGAGCATCTTGAGTTCCATCCCGTCTTCAAGGCAGAGGATCTTGTCCTTCTTTACCGAAGAACGGATCGGCACTGCCGGTTGCGGCGGCGCTTCGGGTTCTGCTTCGGCAGTACCCAGAGCGGCGAGCGCAGCATAAACGTTGGTGATCAACTGCGGCAGTTCGCCGACGCCAACGTTGTTGGAGCCGACATGGGCGGCGACGATGTCCGAGGTGAGCGTAATCAGCGTCT
This sequence comes from Novosphingobium sp., assembly GCA_031370725.1. GTDB lineage: Bacteria > Pseudomonadota > Alphaproteobacteria > Sphingomonadales > Sphingomonadaceae > Novosphingobium. Next base: position 2,150 of record JANMQW010000037.1, on the reverse strand, counting down.
CGTGCATTTCATTGTTGGCTTCGGCCATTTTGCGATTTTCCCGAGATTATGGTTTGGCAATGACGAGTGCGAACTCGTGGCGCCATCTAATACGCAGTTTCAAATATGTCCAGCACCGTAACTGCTCCGCATAGGGACACGAGACAACTCATAACAAATGGTATCTTCTCGTTACGTGGCGGCTGATCAAATAGCGCTGAGAATACGCTTAAAAGTCAATGCATCGTGCCGCGTACCGTCGTTGCCGCGGTAATACGCAGGCCGTTTGCCGACTTGTCGGAACCCCCGGCTTTCATAAAGCCGCGCTGCCGGATTGCCGTCGCGCATTTCCAGAAAGATGCTGCTCACGCCGCGTCGGGCCGCGCTGGCGCAGAAATGATCGAGCAATTGTCCGCCCAGCCCGCGGCAGCGCCAGGCGCGGTCGACCGCGAACAACAGCAGTTCCTCGTCGTCGAGTATCTGACGGGAAAGAAAGAAACCCGCGGTGGTGGCACCGCGCTGTTCATCCCCAACTCCGTCGCCAAGCGTGCCATCGTGCGCGATCAGCCCGTGGCGGGTGGTGCCCAGGATCAGTGCATCGGAAACCTGGCGTCGGTTCCACGCCTCGCCGAACTGAGGCTCGAACGCCCGCCCCATCACTTGCATGATCGCATCGACCGGATCATCGGGGAAGAGCGGCAGCGCAGCCATCGCGGTCAGGCGACGACGCCCGGGAGGACAACTGCGCCGGGCAGCCGGGCATCGGGGCCACGGCCATAGGCGGGGCGCGGATCGGCTATCAGCGCCGCCGGATCGAGCAGCGCAAAGCGTCGCGCGTCGGGCAGCAGCGTCAGCACTGTGCGGTCGCCCCCGCGCAAGGCGTGCAGCGCCTCGGCTTGGCTTCCGCTTACGCAAGCGGAAGCTGGTTGAGCCGCCGCAAGGTCGGGCGTGAGCGACACCGGCTCACTCACCGCGGTGCCACTGGCGGCAAACTGCTGAACGAACCATTCGCCGTGTCCGCCGGTCATCGCCACTTCGACCGTTTCGCCGCCGCTCTCGGCCCGCGCCATCGCTGCGACAAGCGTCAGCGCACCATAGCCGACCACCTCGGCGCGCCACGCCAAAGCCAGCGCCCTGGCGGCCGCCAGCCCGACGCGGATGCCGGTGAAGCTGCCCGGCCCGATATCGACCGCGATCCGGCTCGCCCGCCCGCGTTCGGGCAGTTGGGCGATCATCGGCACGAGCTGTTCGGCATGGCCGCGCCCAATCACGCGCCACTCTCCCGCAATCAGGACATCGCCCTCGAACAGCGCCACCGAACAGGCCTCGGTCGCGCAGTCGATGACGAGCGTGCGGCTCACGCGATGGTGTTGAAGCGATCGAACTCCGGCCGCGGGCTGCGCGCGAAGATCGTAGCCGGATCGCCATAGCCCAGCGTCGAAATGAAGTTCGAACGGACCCGCGGCTGATCGGCGAAGAACGCCTTGTCGACTGCCTCGTTGCTGAACCCCGACATCGGCCCGGTATCGAGCCCGAGCGCGCGCGCGGCGACGATCAGGTACGCGCCCTGCAACGAGGAATTGCGCAGCGCGTGAATCTCGCGGACCGCGGGATCGGGGAACCAGTGTTGCGCGGTAAGGTCGTGCGGGAACAGTTCAGGCAGCTTCTCGTGGAAATCAAGGTCCATGCCCAGCACCACGCTGACCGGAGCGGCGAGGATCTTCTCGCCATTTTTGGGCATCGCACAGGCCGCGAGCTTCGCTTTGGCTTCGTCGCTCACGCACCATACCAGCCGCGCGGGCAGCATGTTGGCCGACGTCGGACCCATCTTCATCAGTTCCCACAGCTGATGGAGCTGCTCGGTGCTCACCGGCTTATCGAGATAGCCATTGGCGGTCCGCGCGGTGCGGAAAATCCGGTCAAGCGCGGCGTCGTTCAACGGTTTGGGCATAAACTCTCCAGAAAAAGCGGAAACGAATTCCACTTCCTTAATTTCCCGTCATCCCGGCGCAGGCCGGAAGGTCCCGGCCTGCGCCGGGATGACGATTAGCGGGGAAATTGAACCTCGCTCCACGGTCCTACGCAGCCCGAACTTCGTTTACCTCGGGGACGTAGTGCTTGAGCAGGCTTTCGATCCCCTGCTTGAGCGTCGCGGTGGACGAGGGGCAGCC
>JANMQW010000396.1:0-4024 GCA_031370725.1 Novosphingobium sp. | reverse complement strand
GCTGCTCGTAACCGGGGTCGGCACGGTGGTGGTGTTTGCCGCAGTCAACGCGGTGCTGCTGGGGCGCGAGCTGACCGAAATGGCCGCGCTGCGCCACCGCGACGATGCCGGGAACGCTCCGCTGCCGGGGTTCGCGACGCGGACCGCGCTGGGCGCGGTGGTGGTGGTGTTGCTGCTGGTGCCGTTCGTCAACCTGCTCGCGCCTGTGCTGGGCGCAGCAGCGGCGACTCATCTAGTTCATCGGCGGAGGGTGGCATGATCCGCATTGGCGTCGCCATGATCGCGCTTGCGCTGGCCGGGTGCGCGGCAACCCCACCGCCCGCCAAAACCCCGCCCGTCAGCGCCAGGCCTGCGCTCACCAAGCCCGCTCCCACCCGCGTGCGTCCATCGCGCAAACCCCCGCCAAGCGCGATCGCGCAAGTCGTGCCGGGTGTCGAAGGGGTGATCGGCAACGACGCCGCGGGGCTGGTCCGCCAGTTCGGCAAGCCCCGGCTCGACATCGTCGAAGGCGACGCAAGAAAGTTGCAGTTTTCGGGCACCGCCTGCGTGCTCGACGCCTATCTCTACCCGCCAGCAGCGGGAAAGGAGCCGCTCGCGACCTACATCGACGCGCGGCGGCCGAGCGACGGGCAGGATGTCGATCGCGCGGCGTGCATTGCCGCGCTGCGGGTGCGCTAGTCTTCGAATTCCAGCGGGGCTGCCGCGCCGCCCTGCATCGGCAAAGGGCCGCACGGCGGTTCGGCCATGACAGGCGCACTTCCCGGCGGACGGCGGCGCGGCGGCTTGCGCGTCGCCTGCCGACGGGCAGCGTCAAAGATCCATGCAGAGATCGACCGCGGAACGTTTTTCATGCGAGCTCTATACCGTAAAGCTTTCCCCGCAGCCACAGGCACCCTTGGCGTTGGGGTTGGCGAACACGAAACCGGCAGCGAAATCATCCTCGACCCAGTCCATCGTGCTGCCGATCAGGTACAGCACGCTGGCGGCGTCGATGAAGAATACCCCGCCCGGCGTCTCGATCTTTTCGTCGAACGGCACCGCCTGGGTCACGTAGTCGACCGAATAAGCCAGCCCCGAACAGCCGCGCCGCGGGGTCGAGAGCTTGACCCCGATTGCATCCGCAGGAGCCTGCGCCATCAGGTCCGCCACCCGCGTTTCCGCAGCGGCGGTGAGGGTAACGGCGGCGGGACGGACGCGGATTTTGGTCTGCACAGTCATCACAGCATCCCCAGTTCGAGGCGGGCTTCGTCGCTCATCTTGGCAGGATCCCACGGCGGGTCCCACACCAGAGTGACCTCGGCATCGCGTACCCCTGGCACCGCGCCGACGCGCAGCTCAACTTCGCCGGGCATCGATTCGGCGACCGGGCAGTGCGGCGTGGTCAGCGTCATGAGGACCGTCACGTCGTTGTCGGGCGAGACCTCGACGCCGTAAATCAACCCCAGTTCGTAGATGTTGACCGGGATTTCGGGGTCATAAATTTCCTTGAGCGCGTTGACCACTCCGTCGTAAATCATTCCGCCCGGCTCGCCCGCGGCGGCTTCGGGCGGCTGTTGCGACAGGAAGCCGTCGAGATAGTCGCGCTTGCGGGTGAACTTTTCGCTCGATGTTTCATCCAGATCCACACGTGCACGCGGTGGCAGCGCCACCTCTGCGACTTCTTCGATCCTGATTGAATCGCTCATCCGAAAATCCTCATCGTCCGTTCGATCCCGCGGACCAGCGCCGCGACATCGCTTTCATCCGAATACAACCCGAAGCTGGCCCGCGCGGTGGCTGGCACGCCGAGGTGGTCCATCAGCGGCTGGGCGCAGTGGTGCCCGGCGCGGATCGCGACGTTCTCCTCGTCCAATATGGTGCCGAGGTCGTGCGGATGCACCCCCTGCAGCGCAAAACTGATCATTCCCGCGCCGTCCTCGGGCCCGAACAATGTGACTGCGTTGATCCGGCGCAGCGCGTCGCGGGTCTGGCGGACAAGGTCGCTTTCGTGAGCGTGGATCGCCTCAAGTCCGATGCTTTCGACATAGTCGATCGCCGCCGCCAGCCCGATCGCCTCGACGATTGCGGGCGTGCCCGCCTCGAACCGCGCGGGCGGGGGCAGGAAGGTGCTGCGCTCGAACGTGACCCGCTCGATCATCGCCCCGCCGCCCTGCCACGGCGGCATCGCCGCAAGCAGTTCGGCGCGGCCCCACAACGCGCCGATCCCGGTCGGGCCGTAAAGCTTGTGGCTGGAGAAGGTGTAGAAATCGCAGCCCAGCGCGGCGACGTCGACCGGCATGTGCGGTACGGCCTGACAGCCGTCGAGGAAGAGTTTGGCCCCGACAGCGTGCGCCAGATCGGCGGCGTGGCTAGCGTCGAGCACGCTGCCGAGCACGTTGGAAACGTGCGCGAGAGATACCATCGTGTGTTCGGGCGTAAGCATCGCTGCGGCGGCATCGAGGTCGATATGGCCATCGTGGGTCAACGGGCAGACATCGACCTGCCATCCGGCGAGCTGCCACGGGACGATGTTGGAATGGTGTTCCAGGGTTGAGAGCAGCACGCGCCCCTTCTGGGGGTACTGATAGGCGACCAGGTTGATCGCCTCGGTCGCCCCGCGGGTGAAAACGATCTCGTTTTCTTCGCCGCCGATGAACCCGGCGACCCGCCGCCGCGCCGCTTCATAGCCCAGCGTCATTTCGGCCGAACGCGAGTAGACCCCGCGGTGAACCGTGGCGTAATCGGCGCCCAGCGCGCGGGTGGTCGCATCGATCACGCTGCGCGGTTTTTGCGCGGTGGCGCCCGAATCGAGGTAGTGCCAGCGGCTGCCATCAGCGTTGGTGAGACCGGGGAAATCGGCGGCGAGCGCGCGCACAGGGGTGACCACCGCGTTCATACCAAAGTCTCCAGCCGCGCCAGCGCCGCCGCGGTCAGCGTTTCCTCGTCCGCCGCACCGACGAACGCCTCAGCGATAAACGCCTGCAACATCAGCCGCTTGGCCTGCGCCGGGGCGATGCCGCGGCTGGCCATATAGAACAGCGCCTGCGCATCCAATTCGCCCACCGCGCAGCCGTGCGCGCACTTGACGTCGTCGGCGTAGATTTCCAGTTCGGGCTTGGCGTTGGCGGTGGCGGTGCGATCGAGCAGCATCGCGCGCACCGATTGCCCGGCGTCGGTCCCGTCGGCGCCGCGCGCAACCGCGACTTTGCCAAGATAGGTGCCGGTCGCGTGCCCCGCGAGCACCGAGCGCACGATCTGACGGCTGGTTGCGTTGGGCGCGGCGTGGGTGACCGTGGTGACGGTCTCCAGTGTCTGCGCGCCACTGCCCAGCTGCGCCGCGCCGAAGGTGAAGTCCGCGCCCTCCCCCAGCGTGACGCTCAGCGCGAACCGGCCATAGCCGCTGCCGGTGCTGAGCAGACGCAGGTCGAATGTCGCGCCCGCGCCCAGCTCGATCTCGAGCGCACGTGCGACGTCGTTGGGTGCATCAAGCACGATCGACTTTGTACCGCTTTCGCCCTGCGCCAGTACGATCCGCTCGATCGCCACCGGCCACAACGGTTCGAGCGCGGCGAGGTCGGCGTAGCGATAATCTTCATCGCGGCGGGTGGGGAGCGGCGCGCTCATGCCGCAAGGCTCCGCCGCTCGTCGCGCGCAGCCTTGAACACGTCGCCCGCGGCATCGAGGTTGAGCAGGAACACCGCGCCGCCCACCACCAGATCGGGCCAGATCGTCGGCCAGCGCAGCGTGGTAAACGCGGCGAGCAGGATCGCGACATTGGCCAGCGCGTCGTTGCGCGCGCACAACCACGCGGCCTTGCCCAGGCTTCCGCCGCTCGTCCGGTGGCGCATCAGCAGCATTGCGCAGAACACATTGACCGCGAACGCGCCGGCCGCGACCCAGCCCAGAATGTGCGCATCGGGCACGCCGCCGTGGCCGGTCAGCTTCTCATACGCGGTCCACAATGCCGCCAGGCCCGGCAGCAGCGCGATCCCCGCCATCACGAACCCCAGCCGCGCCCGCGCCGCCAGGCTCCACCCCAGCGCGA
>JANMQW010000378.1:0-2694 GCA_031370725.1 Novosphingobium sp. | reverse complement strand
GCCACCGGCTATGACGCCACCCCCAAACGGATCGCAGAACCAGGCCGCAGTGCAGCCAGCTTTGCCGCCAAACCGCGCGCCGACCTCGCCATTGGGATGCGCGTGTTCCACGACAAATTTGGCTATGGCGCGGTGATCGATCAGGAAGGCAACAAGCTGGAGATCGATTTCGAAACCGCTGGGCGCAAGCGCGTGATCGACAGTTTCGTCAAGGCCGCGGAGCCGCCATCGTAAACCATTCGGCAAGCTTTAGCGTTTAGTACTCGTTCACGATTTGAAGACGGCGCCGGGGGCTCGAAGCACGCAGATGGACCTGGACTGGCGGCCATTGTTAAGCGTTGCCGCAATCGCGCTGGTGTTCGTTCCGCTCGAACTGTTGATCCCCTCGCGGCGCCCGCCGTCGTTCTCGTGGAGCCGCACTCTCACCGATATCCTGCACGTCAGCGTTGGCGGACTGCTGATCCGCATGGGCTCGCTGGCGGTGATCGCGCTGATCTTCGAGCGGACCGGCTCGTTGGGAGTGGGCGAGAACCTACCGTTGTGGCTTCAGGTCTTGCTCGTCCTGCTGACTGCGGACTTCATGTTGTGGCTGGCGCACCGGATGACCCACGCGGTTCCGTGGCTGTGGCAGTTCCACCGCATTCACCATTCGAGCAAGCATCTCGATTGGCTGGCGGCCTATCGCGTCCACCCGGTCGATCAGATCATCGATTCGACTTTTATGGCTCTACCCTCGCTGCTGCTGGGGTTCTCACCAATCGCTCTGCTGGTCTACAGCGTGGTGTACCAGTGGCACTCAATCCTGCTCCATTCCAACGTGCAGATTTCGCTCGGCCCACTAGAGCGCGTGATCGCCACGCCGCGGTTTCATCACTGGCACCATGCCGACCAGCCCGAAGCGTACGACCGTAACTTCGGCGGACAACTGGTTATCTGGGATCGCTTGTTCGGCACCGCGTTCGATGCCTCGCTTGACGTTCCCGGGCGCTACCCCGAGCGCTTCGGGGTCAGCGAACCGCCGCGCGAAAACTTCTTCCACCACATTCTAACACCGTTTTTCCGGAGGCCTATTCGATGGCAGAACTGATCCGCTGGGGGGAACGCCTGTTCCTGATCCCGCTCGCCGTGATGATAATCATGCGTGTCGCGCCGCATATTGGCGAGCACCCCCATCTCCTCCTGTTCCTGATGGGCGAGATGCTCGCGGTGGTCCTGTTGCTGCTTCAGCGGCGCGGTGAGACAGCGGTCGATATCTATCCGATAGCGATCGCGTTCATCGGCACCGGAGCGGCGCTGCTGGCACTCCCGGCCGGGGTGCAACTCGTCCCCGACAGCGTCTCGCTCACCCTGATCGCGGGCGGAAGTGCGGTGTCGCTCGCCGCTAAGGTTTTTCTTGGCCGCAGTTTCGGGATCGTCGCCGCCAATCGCGGGGTCAAAGCCAGCGGCACCTATCGCGTCGTGCGACACCCGATGTACCTGGGGTACATGCTGTCGCACCTCGGCTTCATTTCGATGTACTTCTCGATCCCCAACCTCGCGATCTACACGCTTGTGTGGAGCTGTTTCTGGCTGCGCGCGGTGCAGGAAGAAAAAATCCTGCTGCGCGACCCCGCGTATCAGGCCTACGCCACTAAGGTGCGATTCCGGCTGGTGCCGGGGCTGGCCTAAACGGCCAGTTCATAGGGCCTTAAGTCGAAACGCCAAGGAAGCCCGGAACCGGACCATTCCAGCCCTCATCGGCAGCCTCTGGTACAGCAGCAACCGGCTCGCGTCGGGGCTCGGGCGCTGGCGCGGGGTTAAATTCCGCTGCCGGACGTTCCTCGCGCACCGGACGGTCCCCGCGCGGCGGACGGGAGGGACGCGGGGTGCGTTCCTCTCGCGAAGTTCGGGCTTCACGGGGCGGGCGGGATTCGCGGGGCGCGCGTTCCTCCCGAGGTGTGCGCTCCTCGAGGGGCGTCTCCAGCGCGGCAACTGCAACCTGCGCAACAGACCCACCGCGCTCGTACACCGGGATCTTGCCCCCGGTCAGCTTCTCGACATTGTCGATCGCTTCGGCATCCTCCGGCGCGACGAAAGTGAACGCGCGGCCCTTGGCTCCGGCGCGACCGGTGCGGCCGATACGGTGGACATAGTCATCGGGATGCCAGGGGGTGTCGAAGTTGAACACATGGCTGACGCCTTTGACGTCGAGTCCGCGCGCGGCGACGTCGCTGGCGACCAGGATGCTGATCGTGCCATCCTTGAACCGGGCAAGTTCGGCGTTGCGCGAAGACTGGTCCATGTCGCCATGAATTTCGCCAGCTGAAAAACCGTCCTGCTTGAGGCTCTTGGCTAGTTCGCGCACCGTAGTCTTGCGGTTGCAGAACACGATCGCGGTGGTGACATTGTCGGTCCGCAGCAGGTCGCGCAGCGCATCGCGCTTGGTACGGCTTTGCACCGCCACCTTGAACTGAACAATGTTCTCGTTGCGCGAGGCGGGCCGCGCGACCTCGATATACTTGGGATTGGTCAGGAAACGATCGGCCAGCTTCTTGATCGGCGGGGGCATCGTCGCCGAAAACAGCAGCGTCTGCCGCTGGGCGGGGAGCTTGGTGCAGATCGTCTCGATATCGGGAATGAACCCCATGTCGAGCATCCGATCGGCTTCGTCGATCACCAGCATGTTGCACCCGGTGAGCAGGATCTTACCGCGCT
>JANMQW010000046.1:0-4081 GCA_031370725.1 Novosphingobium sp. | reverse complement strand
TCGTCGGACGCGGGATCGTGCCCAAGGTCGAGGCGACGGTCGATGCACGTGATGCCAAGATCGCCGCCGACCTGGCCGAAGCCGAGCGCCTGCGCGCTGCGGCCGAGGCCGAGGAAGAGACCTGGCGCAAGAAGATGAACGAGGCCCATGCCGAGGCGGTGACCGCCGCGGCGCAGGCCAAGTCGGCTTCGGCTCACGATGCCGAAGTGCGGGTCAAGGCCGCCGATGCCGAGATTGCCAAGAAGCTCGATGCAGCCGCCGCCGCGCTCGCGACCGCGCGCACCAGCGCTCTGACCGAGATCGAGGGCGTTGCCGCCGAGGCTGCGCGCGATATCGTCGCCAAGCTGACGGGCGCTACGGTCTCTCCCGAAGCGGCTCGCGCCGCGGTTGCCGGAGCCATGAGCCGTGCTTGATATTCTTGCTATCGTCGCCGGGGCGGCGGAAGAACACGCTGAAGCGACTGCGTTCGGCATAGCGCCGGGCGGATACGTCGCGCTGGCGATGCTCGTCGTGATCGGCATCATGCTTTACGCGCGGGTCCCTGCGTTGGTCGCCAAGATGCTCGATTCTCGCATCGCCGACATCCGCGCCCAACTCGACGAAGCGGCCCGGCTGCGTAGTGAGGCTGCAGCGCTCAAGGCTGAGTACGAGAACAAGGCACGCGAAGCCGATACCGAGATCGCTGCGCTCAAGGCTGGGGCCGAGCGCCAGGCCGCAGAGATCGTCGCCAAGGCCAAGACCGACGCCGCCGCGCTAATCGATCGCCACCAAGCGATGGCTGAGGCCAAGATTGGTGGCGCCGAGCGTGCCGCGGTTGCCGAAATCCGCGAACGGGCCGCGACGGCTGCAAGCACTGCCGCTGAAAAGCTTATTGTGGACAGCCACGATGCCAAGGCCGACAAGGCATTGGTCGATAGTGCTATCGCGGGGATCTAGCCCGGGCTTACCCATCCGGCACAAACACCACCTTCCCCACAACCTCGCGGTTCGCCATTGCCTCGAACCCTTCGCGCCATCGCGACAGCGGCAATACCCGGTCGACCCGTGGCCTGATCCTCCCCTCGGCCAGCAGGCGTAGCGTTTCGTCGCGGATCGCCGAGCCGCGATCCGGAAAGCGGCGCGAGTATTCCCCCGCGCGGACTCCGACCACAGAAAATCCCTTTATAAGCGGGATGTTGACAGAGATATCTGGGATCCGACCCGAAGTGAAGCCGACTACCAGCAACTTGCCCCCGAAGGCAACGCAGCGGGTGCTTTCGTCGAACACGTCACCGCCGACCGGATCGTAAACCAGATCGGCCAGCGCACCGGCGGTAATCCGCGCGGTCTCCTCACGAAAGCGCCCTTGGGCCACGATCGTGGCGGCGGGAACATACTCACGCTCGATCACCGTCAGCTTGGTGCGTGAGGCCGAGGCGGCGATGACCTTGGCCCCCAGCGCCTGCGCCAGATCGACCGCGGCCAGCCCCACGCCCCCGGCCGCGCCGTGGACCAGCACCCACTGGCCGGGCTGCAGTTGGCCCAGTTCGACCAGCGCGACCCAAGCGGTAAGGTAAGCGCTGCCGAACGCCGCTGCGGTCTCGAACGCGATGTCGCCAGGTAGCGGGCGCAAATTGTTCGTTGGCACTGCGGCATACTCGGCAAACCCGCCAAGCCGCGTACCGGCGACCACCCGGTCTCCTGCCGCGAAATCCGAACCCATGGGTGCCGAGATCACCTCGCCAGCCGCTTCCATGCCCGGAACGAACGGCAGCGCGGGCTTGAGCTGGTATTCGCCGCGGGTCATCAGCAGATCGGGAAAGTTGAGCGCCGCGGCGCGCACCCGGATCAGAACTTCATCGGGGCCGGGCAGTGGCACGTCCAACTCGGTCAGAGCGCACCCAGCATAGTCCGGCGCGAGCGTGTGAACCTGCAGTGCCTGCATAGTGTTCAGAAGCTGTCCTTGGCGCTGCGCAGCGCGGCAAACGTCGCCACCGCGTCCCCGCCGCCCCAGCGCGCTTGCAGGGCCGCATCGTCGGCGCGCAGAAACGGGTTTGCGGCAAGCTCGCGGTCGAGTCGGGTGGGCACGGTCCATTCGCCGCGCGCGCGCTTGTCGGCGACCTCGGCGGCATAGGCGGCGAGCGCGGGGTTCTCCGGATCGGCATGGAGCGCGAAGCGGGCGTTGCTCTGGGTGTACTCGTGCGCGCAGTACAGCGTGGTCTGTGGTGGAAGCGCCTTGATCCTACTGAGACTGGCCCAGAATTGCGGCGCGGTGCCCTCGAACATCCGCCCGCAGCCCAGCGCGAATACTGCATCGCCGACGAAGGCAATGCTGTCTTGCGCCAAGTGGTAGGCGATGTGGCCGTTGGTGTGGCCGCCGACGTCGATGATTGATGCCTCATGCGCGCCCAGCGACACCGTAGCGCCATCCGCCACGATGCGATCGGGTGCGGTGCCCAGGCGCTCAACTTCGGCCGGACCGGTCACGCTACACCCCGTCTCCGCCTTGATCGCCGCGTTGCCGCCGGCGTGATCGGGGTGCCAGTGGGTGTTCCAGATCTGGGTGATTCGCCAGCGTTTGGCCTCGGCCTCACGCAGATAGGCTTCGGCATCGGGGGTATCGATGCACGCGGTTTCGCCGCTGTCCGCATCGTGGAGCAGGAAACCGTAGTTATCAGACAGGCACGCGAACTGGTGAACCTTGAGCATGACGCGCATCCTGCCACAGCCCCCAGCCTGTAGGAAAGCAAAAGCCAGCCCGGCCTACCCCTGCGAAAGCAGAAGATGGCCGGACGGGCTTGTGTTGCTTAGCCGATGGTTAGGCTCAGTCGTTCTTGGCCTTGAGCGCGGCGCCCAGGATGTCGCCCAGTGATGCGCCCGAATCTGACGAACCGTACTGCTCGACCGCTTCCTTCTCTTCGTGGAGCTGACGCGCCTTGACCGAGAAGTTCGGTTTCTTGGACCGATCGAACCCGATCACCATGGCATCGAGCTTCTGCCCGGCCTGGAAGCGATCGGGACGCTGTTCGTCGCGATCGCGGCCCAGATCGGAACGCTTGATGAAGCCGGTCGCGCCGTCTTCGCCGGCCTGGACTTCCAGCCCGCCGTCGCGCACTTCGAGCACGGTCACGGTAACGACTTCGTTCTTGCGCAAGCCGCCTGCTCCGCCACCGCTGGCACCCGCCGCGCTGGCCGAAGCCGAACCGACCGCCGGAGCGCCCTTTTCAAGCTGCTTCATGCCCAGGCTGATGCGCTCCTTGTCGACATCGACATCAAGCACCACGGCCTTGACCGGCTCGCCCTTGCGATGAAGCGCCAGCGCGTCCTCGCCCGAGATGCCCCAGGCGATGTCGGACATGTGGACCATGCCGTCGACGTCGCCGTCGAGCCCGATGAACAGGCCGAACTCGGTAGCGTTCTTGACTTCGCCTTCGACGATCGAACCGATCGGGTGCTTCTCGGCGAAGCTGTCCCACGGGTTGTTGTGCGCCTGCTTGAGGCCCAGCGAGATGCGGCGCTTGTCGCTGTCGACCTCGAGCACCATCACGTCGACTTCTTGGCTCGTGCTGACGATCTTGCCGGGGTGGACGTTTTTCTTGGTCCAGCTCATCTCGGAAACGTGGACGAGGCCCTCGATCCCGGCTTCCAGCTCCACGAAGGCGCCGTATTCGGTGATGTTGGTGACGACGCCCTTGAGCTTGGCGCCGACCGGATACTTGGCCGCGACGCCATCCCAAGGATCGCTCTCAAGCTGCTTCATCCCCAGGCTGATGCGCTGCGTTTCGGGGTTGATGCGGATGATCTGCACCTTGACCGTGTCACCGATGTTGATGACCTCGCTGGGGTGGTTGACCCGCTTGTAGCTCATGTCGGTGACGTGGAGCAGGCCGTCGATCCCGCCAAGGTCGACGAACGCACCATAATCGGTGATGTTCTTGACCACGCCGTCGATTACCTGGCCCTCGGCCAGCTTGTCGATCAGGCCCGAACGCTGCTCGGCGCGGGTTTCTTCGAGGACGGCGCGGCGCGAGACGACGATGTTGCCGCGGCGGCGATCCATCTTGAGGATCTGGAACGGCTGCTTCTGGTCCATCAGCGGGCC
>JANMQW010000360.1:0-5897 GCA_031370725.1 Novosphingobium sp. | reverse complement strand
TGGCGATCTGCAGCCCGCCGCCAAAGCATACCCCGTGGATCGCCGCGATCACCGGGATCGGCAGCTTGCGCCAGACCACCGCGGCCTGCTGCGGGGCGTTGGCGTTGCCGTGGGTGCGCTCGGTCAGCGGCACTTCGCGGTAGCGGTCGGTCTGGCCCATGCTGGTCAGGTCAAGCCCCGCGCAGAACGACCGTCCCGCGCCCGACAGCACCACGCAGCGCGCGCTGGGTTCCTCGAACAGGTGCATTCCCGCTTCGAGGATCGCGGCGAACATGTCGGGATCGATTGCGTTCATCTTGTCGGCGCGGACCAGCTGGACGTGGGCCACGCCGTTATCCAAGGTCAGTTCGACGCGATTGCGGAAATTCATTCGGCGGCCTCCTCGAGCAATGGCCCATGTTCGACTGAAACGTCCTCGCCCGAAAAGTCTTCATCGTCCAGAGCGTTTCGGCTGCCGAAACCAAACTGAGCCTGCGCGTCGAACAACAGGGCATAGCTACCGTCCCCGGGCCCGGTCACGAGCAGGTGCGAAAGGCGTGCAGCGTGGAGCTTCTTGCGCAACCGGCAGATATGCACCGCCAGCGAATTGGTACCCGGCTCGATCGTGAGGCCGAGCACGTCATGGAGCAGCTCGCTGCGGGGAATCGCTTCTCCCGGTTCGTCCGACAGGCGCCACAGCAGGGCGAATTCGCGCGGGAACAGCCGCAGGGGTCGCCCGTCGACCAAGGCAGCTCGATTGATGGGATCGAGAGAGAGACGCCCGTGGCTGCGGATCGCGGCCCAAAGAGGCTTGACCAGGCGTTCTGCGCGGGCCGCGATTTCATCGAGGCCCGTATCCCACGGGAGTGCATCGCCGAACCCGCGGGCCAGCCACAAGGCGCGTTCGTGGCTTTCATGAATGCCCAGGGCCAGCGAGCGGCGGCGACGGGCGGGAGGCCGCAGTTCGGAGGGTTCGACCGAGTGGGCATCGATCAGCCGCGCGCAGTGGGCACTTTCCCCGCAGCTATCCGCTAGAAGGCGCCAGCCACGCTCCCGCAAATCGAACGCTGGCGGAAGTACGTGGCGGGAAATCCACCGGAAGCATCCTGTCGACATCCAGCCCCCGTAATGGGACATGTATCGCCACGGCAGTCGAATCCAATATGCCCCGCTGGCGATGCTGTCGGATTCGCAACACTTTGGAAAGAGGGCCGCACCAGGAAATGACTTCACGCGCTCAAGCGGCGGAAGAATTGACCCCCATGCCTTGCAGATAGCGGCGAATATTGCGTGCGGCCTGACGCAGACGCTGTTCGTTTTCGACCATCGCGATACGGACGAAGCCTTCGCCTTCCTCGCCGTAGCCGACCCCCGGCGCCACCGCGACATCGGCGTGGACCAGCAGTTGCTTGGAGAATTCAAGGCTGCCCATGTCCTTGAGCGCGGGCGGGAGCGGGGCCCAGGCGAACATCGAAGCTTTGGGCGAGGGAATGTTCCACCCCGCGCGGCCAAAGCTTTCAACCAACACATCGCGCCGCTTGCCATACAACTCGCGGTTCTTGGCGACGATATCTTGCGGGCCGTTGAGCGCGGCGCAGGCGGCGGCCTGGACCGGGGTGAACGCTCCATAATCGAGGTAGCTCTTGACCCGGGTCGTCGCGGCGATCAGCCGCTGATTGCCCACCGCGAAGCCGATCCGCCAGCCGGCCATCGAATAGGTCTTAGACAGCGAGGTGAACTCGACCGCCACGTCTTTGGCGCCCGGCACCTGAAGGATCGAGACGGTCGGATTGCCGTCGTAGTAAAGCTCTGAGTAGGCGAGGTCCGAAATCACCCAGACCTTGTTCTCCTTGGCCCACGCCACCAGCCGTTCGTAGAACGCCAGATCGACCGTCTCGGCGGTCGGGTTCGAGGGATAGTTGACCACGATGATGGAGGGGCGCGGCACGGTGAACGCCATCGCCCGATCGAGCGCGCGCCAGTAATCCTCGTTGGGCGTGGTCGGGACGCTGCGAATCGTCGCCCCGGCGATGATGAACCCGAAAGTGTGGATCGGGTAGCTGGGGTTGGGTGCGAGTACGACGTCGCCCGGCGCGGTGATCGCGGTGGCGAGGCTGGCGAGACCCTCCTTCGAGCCCATCGTCACCACCACTTCGGTTTCAGGATCGAGATCGACCCCGAAGCGGCGGCCATAGTAGTTGGCCTGCGCGCGGCGCAGCCCGGGGATGCCCTTGGATTGCGAATAACCGTGCGCGCCGGGCTTTTGTGCCACCTCGCACAATTTGTCGATAACGTGCTGCGCCGGGGGCAGATCGGGGTTGCCCATGCCCAGATCGATGATGTCGCGCCCCGCTTGGCGTGCTGCGTGACGCATTGCGTTGACTTCGGCGATGACATAGGGCGGCAGTCGCTTGATGCGGTAGAATTCGTCGTCCATTGGCGCGGTTCGCTTCGTCCTTGGCGGGCGGCGCGCATGATGCCGCGCCGCACCATTGTTCTACGCGAAAGCCGGGCACTGGCAAACCCGAACCTGGGCGAACCACTTCGTCGGGACGATATGGACGATGGGGACTGCCGGTTGTCTTCACCTTGCGCTA
Organism: Novosphingobium sp.; assembly: GCA_031370725.1. Taxonomy (GTDB): domain Bacteria; phylum Pseudomonadota; class Alphaproteobacteria; order Sphingomonadales; family Sphingomonadaceae; genus Novosphingobium. The sequence goes on along the minus strand of JANMQW010000360.1, from coordinate 3,321 downwards.
TGCGGGACCGTAGCAGAAGTGAGTCTTACCGCCATGTCCGACACCCTCCACGACGATCCGCCGACCATTCTCGAGAAGCTCCGCGATATGCAGGGCGATGCGCTGCAACAGATGTTCGGCCAATTCCTTCCGGGTGCTCCGGCGACTTTGCCCCAACCGGCCGACGCCCAGCAGTGGACGCTGGTGGCGGGCAAGCTCCAGAAGATGTGGCTCGATTATTCGGCCGAACAAGTCACCAAGGGTCAGCCGGCGCTTGCCCAGATGTTCGATCCGGTCCGCTGGACCCAGCAGGTTCAGGGCTGGTGGCAGCAGTTGCCGATGGGCGATCCGGCGATCCAGAAGCAGATGTGGGAGGATGGCCTCGCGCTGTGGCAGACCGTGCTCGGCCAGTTCGGCATCGGCCCCGCCGCGGCGGACGGCGATGGCGCGGCGAAGTTGCCACGCAGCGACCGCCGCTTTGCCGATCCCAAGTGGCGCGAGCAGCCGGTGTTCGCGCTGATCCACCAGACTTATCTGATGCTCGCCGACCAGCTCGTCATGCTGGCCGCTAAGACCCCCGGGTTGGATGACCAGGCCCGCGCCCAGCTGGCTTTCAACACAAAAGCTATGGTGGAGGCGCTAAGCCCCGCGAACTTCCCGCTGACCAATCCGATAGTGCTCGAACGCACGCTTGCCACCAAAGGCAACAATCTGGTCACTGGGATGGAGCACCTGCTCGCTGACCTGAAGAAGGGCCAGCTTACCCACACCGATCCCGATGCGTTCGAGGTCGGGCGCAACATCGCGGTCACGCCGGGTAAAGTGGTCCACGAAACCCCGCTTTACCAGCTGATCCAGTACACCCCGACCACGCCCGACGTGCTGGCCGTGCCGCTGGTGATTTTCCCGCCATGGATCAACCGCTTCTACATCCTCGATCTGAACGAAAAGAAGAGTTTCATCCGCTGGTCAGTTGCACAGGGGATCACGGTATTCATCGTCTCGTGGAAGAGCGCCGACGCCAGCATCGCCGACGTCATGTGGGACGACTATGTCCTCGCCGAGGTCGAGGCGATCGACATTGTGCGCGAGCGGCTGGATGTGGCGGCGGTCCACACCATTGGCTACTGTGTCGCCGGGACGACGCTCGCCGCCGCGCTGGCCATGCTCGCGCGGCGGGGTGAGGCGGACAAGGTCAAAAGCGCGACGTTCTTCACCGCGCAAGTGGATTTCGAATTGTCGGGCGAGCTGCGCCTGCTGATCGACGACAAGCATCTCAAACTGATCGATTCCATGGTCACCGATGGCACGTTCGACGGGCGCTATATGGCGGCGACCTTCAACATGCTGCGCGGGCCGGACCTGATCTGGAACTACGTGATCAACAACTATCTGTTGGGCGAAGATTACCCCGCGTTCGACCTGCTGCATTGGAACGGCGACGTTACCAACCTGCCCGCCAAGTGGCATAAATCGTACCTCAAGGACCTCTACCGCGATAACAAGCTGGTCCAGCCCGATGTGCTGAGCATCGATGGTACCCCGCTCGATCTCGGGCTGATCGAGACCCCGATGTATCTTCAGGCGGGCAAGGAAGACCACATCGCCCCCGCCGAAAGCGTCTGGCGGATGACCCGCCACGTCAAGGGTCCGTGGAAGTTTGTGCTCGCGGGCAGTGGCCACATCGCCGGGGTCGTCAACCCGCCCGATGCGGGCAAGTACCAGTACTGGACCAACCCAGGCAAACCCTCGTCACTCGCCGATTTCGTCGCCGGCGCGAGCGAGACCATGGGCAGCTGGTGGCCCGACTGGGTCGAATGGCTCAAGACGCAGGACAGCGCGACGGTGGCGGCTAAGGGCAAACGCGCGCCGGGCGGCAAGGGCGATCCGGTGATCGTGGATGCGCCGGGAAGGTATGTGAAGACGCGCTAGACCCGTCATCCCGGCGAAAGCCGGGACCGCTGGCGACCTGGCTCAACCTCGCGTCGATGAGGCCAGCGGTCCCGGGTCGAGCCCGGGACGACGCTTGAAATGTAGGATTTCGTCTGCTCGGCTGGGGCAATGCGCGGGCACGACCTCATCCTGACCGACTCCCGTTCCCTACGGTGCGACGGTCCCCTTATCCCCCAAGGCCGCTTTTTTCGCTCAAGACACTGGTCCATGTGGTCCACGCTCGCCCCCCGCCGTCCTGCACGCCCGCCTCGCCGCAACCCTCGGCGCGGTTCATCGGGCGCTCATGTTTGCGGCCCCCTCGCTCGGCGAGCCATACACCGGGTTGGGGTCTCCATTGTCCTTCTTCGATTTCTCACCGTTTCGCGCGGTCGATCTGGCGATCGACCTCGGCACCGCCAATACCGTGGTCTACGTCAAGGGCGAGGGCGTCGTGCTGGCCGAGCCGTCGGTGGTCGCGCTCGAGACGATCGACGGGATTACCCGGGTTCGTGCGGTGGGCAACGACGCCAAGCTCATGCTGGGGCGCACCCCCGACAACGTCCGCACGATCCGGCCGCTGCGCAGCGGTGTCGTCGCCGATATCGAGGTTGCCGAAGAGATGCTGCGCCATTTCGTCCAGAAGGTGCAGGGGCCGCGGCGATGGGGCCGGGCCGGGCCGGAAATGGTCATTTGCGTGCCGTCGGGTTCGACCATGGTCGAGCGCCGCGCGATCCGCGATGCCGTAAGTCGCGCTGGAGCCAGAAAAGTGTGGCTGATCGACGAGCCGATGGCCGCGGGGATCGGCGCCAACCTGCCCGTCAACGAGCCGACCGGATCGATGGTCGTGGATATCGGTGGCGGAACCACCGAGGTCGGGGTGATCTCGATCCAAGGGCTGAGCATGGCGATGTCGGTTCGCATTGGCGGCGACCAGATGGACGATGCCATCGCCGCCGCAGTTCGTCGTCGCCATAATATGCTGATCGGCGAGGCCACCGCCGAGCGTATCAAGAAAGCGGCAGGTGCCGCGCACCTCGCCGCGGGCGATGAAGCGGCGATGATAACGATCAAGGGCCGCGATGTGGCGCGCGGGGTGCCGCGCGAAATCGAGGTTAGCCACGCGCTGCTTATCGAAGCCCTCGCCGAACCGGTCGATCAGATCGTCCTTGCGGTTCGCCGGGCGCTGGAAAACACCCCGCCCGAAATCGCTGCCGACATTATCGAGGCAGGAATCGTCATGACCGGCGGGGGCTCGTTGCTCCCTCGGATCGATGCGGTACTTTCGGAACAGACCGGGCTGCGTGTTCGGATTGCGGACGATCCGATGAATTGCGTCGCGATCGGGGCAGGGCGCACCCTCGAAGGGCTGGCCTACCGCGGGGTACTCCACGCGGCCTGAGCGCCTCGCAA
>JANMQW010000356.1:0-3565 GCA_031370725.1 Novosphingobium sp. | reverse complement strand
ATTTGTCTTTCGTACCTATCTGGGGCAAGCTGCCCGTCGGCGAGGGGTGGACAAGTTTAGCAAGCGGGACAGTTGCGTGATTGTGCAGATCGTAATCCTGGCGATGGTGGCGGCCTTTCTCGGCCTCAGGCTCTATTCGGTTTTGGGCCGCCGCGCCGAACATGATGAGCCTCCGATCAACCGTCCGGTTCATCGCCCCGACGCGCCGACTCAGCGTGCTCCGCAACGCGCCGAAGAGCTTGCCCCGCCGCGTCCCAGTGTTGGCGCGCCTGCGCGGCCCGGATTTCCGGTCGAAGCCGAAACCGGGGTCCGCGCTATCGTTGCTGCCGACCGCCGGTTCGAAATTAGCTCATTCCTCGATGGTGCCAAGAGCGCCTACGGCATGGTTCTCGAAGCCTATTGGCGGGGCGACAAGGACGAGCTTGGCCAACTGTGCGACAAAGACGTCTACGACGGGTTCGTCGCCGCGATCGATGCGCGCACCGCGGCTGGCGAAACGCTCAACAACCGCCTGATCCGGATCGAGGAAGCGATAATCGAACACGCCGAACTCGATGGAACCACCGCGCGCATTCGGGTCCGCTTCAACGCCGATGTCGCCACGGTTACCCGCGACGCCGAAGGTCAGGTGATCGCCGGCTCGCTCGACGATGCGATCGAAAGCCGCGACCTGTGGACCTTCTCGCGCAACCTTACCTCGCGCGAGCCTGATTGGCTGCTCGACGAAACCGATGAAGGTTGACGGCAAGCGCTGACCTGCCTGCGAGTGATCGGGTAGGGGGATGAACCTGTTTGTCCCCTTCGTAAGGCGCAGGGCGTGCGCCGTTGCTGCATTGGGCTTTGCGCTTGCCGCTTGCGGTCCGCTGATCCCGCTTCCGCGGTATCCGGTCGAGCCCCCGCCACGCCCTACGCCTTCACCCACCCCGTCGCCCGTGCCGCTGGTCGTTCAGCGCGGGCCTGCGGTCGCCGCTCTGGGAGTCAAGGAAGCCGACGCGGCGGGTGCGCTGCGCAGCTTTACCGAATCGTGCCCGCGGCTGTTGACCCGCACCGACAACAGCGGGCTGACCATCAGCGCCGACTGGCAATCCGCTTGCGCCGCCGCTCGCGCCTGGCCCGCGGGGCAGGCCGCTGAGTTCTTCGCGCAGCATTTCGAGACCGCAACGATCGGCGATGGCAAGGCCTTTGCCACCGGCTACTTCGAGCCAGAGATCACTGGCGCGCGCACGCATCTGCCGGGCTACGACGTGCCAGTCTACAAAGTGCCGCCCGATCTCATCCGCGACTGGCCCGTCGAAACGCCGCCCGAACAGCGCACCGGACGCGCCCCGCTCGGGCGCATCGATGCGAACGGCTCAATCGTTCCTTATTACGAACGCGCCGAGATTGAGGATGGGGCGCTAACGGGCAAAGGGCTCGAGATCGCCTGGGCTCTCGACCCGATCGAGATGTTTTTCCTCCAGATTCAAGGCTCGGGCCGCCTGCGCGCGCCCGACGGCACGATCATGCGGATCGGCTACGCGGGACAGAACGGACGCGACTATGTCGGCGTCGGCTCGGTTATGCGCGAGCGCGACCTGCTTGGCGACCAGCCAGGGCAGTATGCGGGATCGATGCAGGGGATCGTCCAGTACTTGCGCGATCACCCTGACGAGGGGCGCGCACTGATGCGCCAAAACAAAAGCTGGGTGTTCTTCCGCGAGCTGACCGGAGACGGCCCGCTGGGAGCGCTGGGCGTCCCCGTCCGCGCCGAATCGAGCGTCGCGGCAGACCCCTCCTATTCCCCGCTGGGCGCGCCGGTATGGCTCAGCGTCGATCGCGCCGAAGCCAATGGGCTGTGGATCGCGCAGGATACCGGCGGGGCGATCAAGGGCCCGAACCGCTTCGACACCTTCTGGGGCGCGGGCGACCGCGCCAAGTCGATCGCGGGCGGGATGAGCGCGCGCGGCACCGCGTATGTCCTGCTTCCCAAAGGGGTGCTCGCTCGCCGGCCTGCGCCGTGATCGGGCGGTGAAACCGCCAAGGGGGCTTAGCGTCGAAGAGGCGGCGTTGTGGCGGCAGGTTGCAGCAACAGTGACGCCGCTTAAACCTCCCCGGCACGGGGAGGGGGACCATGCGGAGCTTGGTGGTGGGGCCGCAAAGAGCGCGAACATTCGCGTGATCGCCGCGCCACCCCTCCACCAGCCTGCGGCCGGTCCCCCTCCCCGTTCCGGAGTGGTACCTTTGTCGCGCAAAACGCTCGACGGCACATGGGATCGCCGACTCGCGCAGGGCCTGATATCGCCCGATGCCCAGATCGATCTCCACGGCCTGGGGATCGACGCCGCCTACACCCGCCTGATGGCCAGCCTGATGCAGGCCGACCTCACCGGAGCGCGGGTGTTGCTGGTGATCGCGGGCAAATCGCGTCCGCACGGCGATCATGGCTTCGCCAACCACGGTGAGCGTGGCAGCCGCCGCGGCGCGATCCGCGCAAAACTGCTCGATTGGCTGGCGGCTAGCCCGCATTCCTCGAAAATCGCGGCAATTCGCCCCGCGCACCAGCGTCACGGCGGCGCTGGCGCGGTCTATGTGGTGCTCAGGAAAGCGCGCTAATTGCTATGCGCCGATAAATCCGGACCAATGTTTCGAGATCTGCCACTGCCACCGCCTCGTCGGTCTTGTGCATCGTGGCGTTGCACAGGCCGAACTCGATCACCGGGCACAAGTCCTTAAGAAACCGAGCATCGGAGGTGCCGCCGCTGGTCGAAAGCTCGGGCACGATCCCCGTCTCGGCCTCCACGGCTGCCGCAACCAGCGCCGAGAACGCACCGGGCGGGGTCAGGAACGCCTCACCCGCAATCACCGGCCGCGCGATCGCGCCGTGGCGCTCGGCGATGGCGCAGACGCGCTCCGCCAAAGCCGCACCGGTGTGCAGATCGTTGAAGCGGATCGAAAGCCGCGCCTTGGCCTCGGCCGGAATCACGTTGGTCGCCGGGTTGCCCACCGCCAGATCGGTGACTTCAAGGTTCGAATGCTGGAACCAGTCGGTCCCCTCGTCGAGCGGCATCGCCTGCAATTCGGCAAGCAACGCCACCAGCTTGCGAATCGGATTGTCCGCAAGATGCGGATACGCGACGTGGCCCTGGCTGCCCGCGACGGTCAGCCAGACGTTGAGCGAACCGCGCCGCCCGATCTTGGCCATGTCGCCCAGCCGGGCTACGCTGGTCGGCTCGCCCACCAGGCATAGATCGGGGATCGCGCCGACCTCGCGCATCCGTTCGATCAGCGCGACCGTGCCAAACCGCGCCGGGCCTTCCTCGTCGCCCGTGATGACGAAACTTACTGTTCCCGCCTCGGTCGGCACATCTTCAATTGCGGCGACCATCGCCGCTATCGCGCCCTTCATGTCGACCGCGCCGCGACCGTAAAGCAGCTCGCCCAAAACTCCCTGGCGCCGTTCGGGGGCGAACGGTGCGCTGCTCCAGCCGTCACCCGGCGGAACCACGTCGAGGTGCCCGGCGAACGCGAAATGCCGGCTGCCCGGCGGGCCGTGGCGGATCGCCAGCAGGTTCTCGACCGGGCCGTC
>JANMQW010000325.1:0-1738 GCA_031370725.1 Novosphingobium sp. | reverse complement strand
GGAAGCCTGGTCAAATGGCTGCGCGACAGCCTGGGGGTGATCGCCAGCGCTTCGGAAACCGCCGCGCTCGCCGCCAGCGTGCCCGACACCGGCGGGGTGGTGCTGGTCCCCGCGCTTTCGGGCCTTGGCGCGCCGCACTGGCGCCCCGAGGCGCGTGCCGCGCTGACCGGCATGAGCTTTGCCACCACCCGCGCGCATCTGGCGCGCGCCGCGCTGGAAGCCACCGCCAACTCGACCCGCGACCTGATGGACGCCTTCGCCGCCGACGGGGCGCCATGGGCCAGCCTGCGGATCGACGGCGGGATGAGCGCCAACGACTGGCTCGCTCAGGACCTCGCCAACATCCTCGGCATCGCGGTCGAGCGGCCCGAAATGGTCGAAACCACCGCGCTGGGCGCGGCAATGCTCGCGGCGCTGGGCAGCGGCTGGTTCGGGGGGCTCGACGAAGCGGCCGCGGCGATGCGCGGGCCGGTGGTCGGGTTTGCGCCGGGGATGGATGGAGCGGTCAGGGATGCGCGGTTGCGCGTGTGGCGCGAGGCGGTAGCGAAAGTGTAGCTTGAACCATGGCGCGGCGCGGCCGCGCTACCTTGCCCCCGCCAGCCTTTGCCGCAACCGCTCGATCGCTGTCGGCTCGTCCTGCCCCGCATCGCCCCGCCGCCACGCGGTCTCGAGCCGTTCGATCCGCGTGAACAGGCGTTCGCTCATCCGCACCAGCCGCGCGGCATCGTCGGGCACCAGCGACAGGTCGCCCGAGGCCGAACGCGCGGGCAGGCGGCCGTGGCGGCGCAGCTGGAATTCGCTGATCTCGCTCGCGAAGTACGCGCGGTGGTTGAGCAGCCAGGCGAGGCAATGCATCGTCCGGGTGGTGGCGCGCAGCCCCTCACACGACAGTGCGACCCGCGCCGCGCAATCCTCACCGATCGAAAAATCGCCACCGAAACGCGTGCGCAGCTCGTCCGCAAGCACCAGCGCGTCGCAATAAAGCGCATCCACGATCCGCGGGTTGATGTCTGCCGGTAAAGCCATTGCGCTGCTTCCCTACGCCGCGTTCTCGCCTGCCGCCACGCCTGAACTGCGCGGTTTCACCGGCGATGTCGTGCGTGTCCCAGCGCGGCACGATAGTGGCCTTCGCGACCCGATTCATCCGGTGCGGTGCACCGTTGGCCGCAGGCGGAAATTTCAGGCGATGATGTCGGGGATCAGATAGTCTTCGAGCATTGAGATCTGGTCCTTGAGCCGCAGCTTGCGCCTTTTCAGCCGGGCGACCTGAAGCTGGTCTTTGGCCCCCGAAGCGGTCAGCGCATCGATCGCCGCATCGAGGTCGCGATGGTCGATACGCAGCATTTCCAGCCGCTTGCGCATCTCTTCTTCGCTCACCCAGACAACCCTTCGCGATGTGGCGCTGGGGCCGTTCGTCCCAAAGGGGAGTCTGCCCGCCGCGTGTGCCGATCATTAACGCTTGCAAGCTACGACCAATGTGCTTGCATGACAACGACGCGGGGGCTTGGAGTCGGTCGCAGTCCACTGTGCGACCGCACACTGCCACCGCGCCTGGACGGGTTACACCCGGCCCCGGGCATCGCGCAACGCGAGCCCCGGGCCAACGACGGAGGCGAACACCTATGGAAGCATCGCACATGAGCGCGCTGGTCGAAAAGCACGCCGGACTGGAACGCAAGATCCAGGAAGAAATGAACCGCCCCGCGCCCGACGATGCCCTGGTTCACGAACTCAAGAA
>JANMQW010000272.1:0-7095 GCA_031370725.1 Novosphingobium sp. | reverse complement strand
TGACCCACAGCCTGGAGGTCGCGCAGATTGGCCGGGTGATCGCGCGCGCGCTGGGGCTCGACGAGGACCTGACCGAGGCGCTGTGCCTGGCGCACGACATCGGTCATCCGCCGTTCGGCCACGCCGGAGAGGAGGCGCTTAACACCGCGCTGACCGCACATGGCGGGTTCGATCACAACGCCCACACTTTGCGCACGCTGATGCGGCTGGAAAGCCCGTACTGCGATCACGAGGGCCTCAATTTGAGCTGGGAAGTGCTCGAAGGGCTGGCCAAGCACAATGGTCCGGTCACGGTCGCGCCATGGGCGCTGGCCGAACTCGATCGGGTGGTGCCGCTGGCGTTGGGCGACTGGCCCAGCCTCGAGGCGCAAGTCGCCGCGCTCGCCGACGACATCGCCTATGACAACCACGACATCGACGACGGCCTGCGCGCCGGGTTCCTTGTGCTCGACGATTTGCTTGCAATGGACTTCGTCGCCGATCAGTTTCGCGAGGTGGAGGCGCGCTTCCCCAATGCCCCGCGCGATCGCCAGTTGCGCGAGCTGGTGCGCGGCCAGATCGGGCTGATGGTGAACGATCTGATCGGCGAGACGCAGGCGCGGCTGGCGGCGGGCGACATTCGCACCATCGCGCAGGTGCGCGGCACCGGCCATGCGCTGGCCGGGTTCTCGTCCGAACTGGTCGCGCACGAGCGCGGGCTCAAGGCGTTCCTTTACGAGCGGCTGTACTTCCATCCCGATCAGATCGCCACCGCGAGCCGCGCGCGGATCGTCGTCGAGCGGCTGTTTGCGGCGCTCGCCGCCGATCCAGCACGGATGCCGCCAAGCTGGCACGAGGCCATGCCCGCATCCGAACCGGGGCGCAGCCGCCACATCGCCGATTTCATCGCGGGGATGACCGACCGCTATGCGATCGATACCTATCAACGACTGTTCGGCGAAACCCCCGAAGGATTGCGCAATGTCTGACCCTGTGCGGATCGTGCTGGTCGGCGCCACCGGCCTGATTGGCACCACGTTGATCCAGCGCGCGGTGGGGCGCGAGCGTTATCGCCTGACCGCCATCGCCCGGCGCGAAGCGCCGTTGCCAACCGGCGCACGGATGGAGATGCTGGTCGCCGATCCCGCCGAGTGGGGCGCGGCGATTGCCGCCGCCGATGCCGATGCGATCGTGATCGCGCTGGGCACCACCTGGCGCGCCTCGGGCCGCAACGAGGCGGTGTTTCGCGCCGCGGACAAGGATCTGGTGCTGGCCTGCGCCCAAGCTGCCAAGGCCGCCGGGATAAAACAGTGCATTGTCGTATCCTCGGTCGGTGCAGCGATTTCCAGCCGCGGGCTGTACCTGCGGGTCAAGGGCGAAGTCGAGGACGCGCTCGCCAAACTCAAGTTTGCCCGGCTCGACATCCTGCGCCCCGGCCTGCTGCGCGGCCCGCGCACCGAACGCCGCCCCGCCGAAAAGCTCGCGATGCTTGCCACCCCGTTGCTCGATCACCTGCTCCACGGCGGCGCGCGCAAGTACCGTTCGGTGCGGGCGACGGCGATGGCCGACGCTATACTAGCACTCGTGGTGGAAAAGCCGCGCGGCAAGTTTGTCCACGAGCACGATGCGATTGTGCGAGCCGCGAACAGGCTGGAGCCATCGTCGCGGCGTTGACTTCCGCGACCGCCCCCGCCATCGCGGCGAGGTCGCTGATCGCACGGGAGAGTTCGGATGATTCGTCATCCGGCGCCGAAGGAGCAACCGCCCCGGAATCTCTCAGGCACCCGGACCGTGTGGATCGATAGCGACTCTCTGGAAAGTGCTCATGCCGAAACCGGTGGGGCCGCCGAAGGGGTAACCTCGTTGTGGTCCTGATGGGCCATAAGCGAGGGAAAGCTCTCAGGTTTCCGTGACAGAGGGGGCGCCGGAAGGTGCCTGAGCTGTGCGGAAGGTTGATTAATGAGCGACACATACAATAAATCTGACGATGATGCCGCGCAGATTGATCCGCGCGACGCCGCAGACGCTGCCCCCACCGGACCCGAATTGCTTCCGCTCGACGCATGGCACCGTGCCCGCGGCGCCCGGATGGTGCCGTTCGCGGGGTACGAGATGCCCGTCCAGTATGATGGCATTATTGCCGAACACCTGTGGACGCGAGCCCACGCCGGGCTGTTCGATGTCTCGCACATGGGCCAGCTGATGGTCACCGGCGCGGGCGCTGCGGAGGCTCTCGAAGCGCTGCTGCCAGGCGATATCTCGGCACTGAAACCCGGCCGCATCCGCTATTCGCTGTTGCTCGCCGAGGATGGCGGGATCCTCGACGACCTGATGGTAACCAACGTCACCCCGCCCGATGCCACTGAGCCCGCCTATTACGTCGTCGTCAACGGCGCGACCAAGTGGGACGACATGGGGCACATGCGCGAGCACTTGCCCGACGCCATCACGCTTTCGTATATGGACGAGCGCGCATTGCTCGCGCTGCAAGGCCCCGAGGCGGCGCAGGCGCTCGACAAGGTTATCCCCGGAGCAACAGCCGAACTCAAGTTCATGCAAGGCACCTCGCGCGAGTGGCGCGGCGCGCAAGTCGGGATCGGCCGCTCGGGCTATACCGGCGAGGACGGGTTCGAACTGTCGGTCCCCGACAGCCATGTCGAACAGCTCGCAGATGCGCTGTGCGCGCTCGAGGAAGTCAAACCGATCGGGCTGGGCGCGCGCGACAGCTTGCGGCTCGAGGCCGGGCTCCCGCTTTATGGTCACGATCTGAGCGAGGCGACCGATCCGGTCAGCGCCGACCTTGGCTTTGCGATCAGCAAGCGCCGCCGCGCCCAGGGTGGATTTCCGGGGACGGATGCGATCCTTGCCGCGCTCGCTGCGGGGCCTGCGCGCAAGCGGGTTGGGCTGGCGCTCGACGGACGTATGGCTGCGCGCGAAGGTGCGTCGATCCTCCACGACGGCCACGCCATCGGCATCATCACATCGGGCGGATTCTCGCCCAGCCTCGAGCGGCCGATCGCGATGGGCTTTGTCGACGCCGCGCTGGCGGCACCCGCCACCGAACTCGAAATCGATGTGCGCGGGCGCATGATCCGCGCAAGCGTGGTCCCACTGCCTTTCGTCCCACATCGCTACTTCCGCTGAGGAGTCTCTGACATGACACGCTATTTCACCAAAGATCACGAATGGATCGCCATCGACGGCGAGACCGCCACCGTAGGGATCACCGACTATGCCCAGGGCCAGCTTGGCGACATCACCTTCGTTGAACTGCCCGCCGCCGGCGCTACGCTTGGCAAAGGTGACAGCGTTTCGGTGGTGGACTCGGTCAAAGCAGCCTCCGACGTTTACAGCCCGGTCAGCGGCACCGTTAGCGGGGTCAACGCCGCGCTTTCCGATAGCCCCGAGCTGGTCAATACCGCAGCTGAGACCGAAGGCTGGCTGTGGCAGATGACGCTGTCCGACGCATCCGAACTGGACGGGCTAATGGATGAGCCCGCCTATCGCACCTTCGTCGATACGCTGTAGGCGCGGGCAAAAGCGTTGGAAATCAGCGTCTCAGCAGCCGAACTGGCTTCGCGCCGGTTGATGATCGGCACGCCGATGTACGAGGGCCTATGCCACGGCGCCTATGCTGCGGCGCTGGTCGAGATTGCGCTCAAGCTGGGCCAGCATGGCGTTCCGTTCCGTCTGTCATTCATCGTCAACCAGCCGGCCGATCGCGGGCGGTGCATGGTGATCGACGAGTTTCTGCAAAGCGATTGCACGCACTTGCTGTTCCTCGACGCCGACGTGGTCGTGCGCGCCGACGATGTTATCGCGTTGCTCGCCTTGCAGGGCGACGCCTCGCCCTACGACGTTATTGGCGGTAGTTATCCGCGCAAAACCAACGACTGGAACGCGATCCACGCCGCCGCCCGCGCCGGGGTGCCGCCCGCCGATCTCGCACGGTATGGCGGCGATATGCCGTTGTTCGTGGGCGGAGGCGAGGACCGCCAGGTTCGCCTCGATGAGCCGGTCGAGGTCGAAACGCTCGCGGCCGGATATTCGATGATCCGCCGCGCGACGTTTGAACGGATGATTGCCGCGCTGCCCGAACTGGGCTTTATCCCCGACACGCGCGAAGCGGCCGGACACCAGCTCGGCGGGTTCACTTACCTGTTCTATGGTACGCGGATCGATCCGGTTACACGGCATCTTCGGTCGGAAGATTTCGCGTTCTGCGATCGCGTTCGCGCGGTGGGCATGAAGCTGTGGCTGTGTCCCTGGATCCACGCCGATCATATTGGTAACAATCGTTTCTCCGGTACCTTCACCGACGCCACCCTGCTCCGCGCCGGGCTCATTTTTCCATCGTAAACCTAGGACGACCATGCGCTATCTTCCGCTACGTGACGCCGATCGCACCGCCATGCTGGCCACGATCGGCGCGACCGATATCGACGCGCTGTTCGCCGATGTCCCGATTGCGGCGCGCTTGTCGGGGCCGGTCGCGGGGCTGCCATCTCATGCCAGCGAGATGGCGGTCGAGCGGCACATGACGAAGCTCGCGGCGAAGAACCTGAGCGCGGGCAGCGCGCCGTTTTTCCTCGGGGCTGGGGCCTATCGCCACCACATTCCGGCCAGCGTCGATCATCTGATCCAGCGCGGCGAGTTCCTCACCTCGTACACCCCCTACCAGCCCGAAATTGCGCAGGGCACGTTGCAGGTGCTGTTCGAATTCCAGACCCAGGTCGCGCGGCTGCTGGGCACTGACGTTGCAAACGCGTCGATGTACGACGGCTCGACCGCGTGCTGGGAAGCGATCGCGATGGCGGGGCGGATCACGCGGCGCAAGCGCGTGGTGATATCGTCGGGCCTCCACCCGCACTACGCCGAAACCGCGCGGACGATGGCGCGGTTTACCGGTGACGAGCTGCAGGTCGAAGCTCCCGAACTTACTGCAGAAACCGACGATACCGCCCTGGTCGCAAAGCTCGATGGCGAGACGAGCGCAATCGTGGTCCAGTATCCCGATGTGATGGGTCGGATCCCCGATCTCCGCGCTATCGCTGTGGCTGCGCAGGCGCATGGTGCGCTGCTGATCGCGGTGGTGACCGAGCCGGTGGCGCTGGGGCTGATCGAGAGCCCTGGCACGCTCGGCGCAGATATCGTGGTCGGCGAAGGGCAGGCGATCGGGGTCGGTCTCCAGTTCGGCGGGCCGTATTTGGGCCTGTTCGGATGCCGTGAGAAGTTTGTCCGCCAAATGCCAGGGCGGCTGTGCGGCGAGACAGTCGATGCCGAGGGACGGCGCGGGTTCGTGCTAACGCTTTCGACCCGCGAACAGCACATCCGGCGCGAGAAGGCTACCAGCAATATCTGTACTAATTCAGGACTTTGTGCCTTAGCATTCAGCATTCACATGAGCCTTTTGGGAGGTTCTGGTTTGGCGCAGATGGCGCGCGCCTCGCACACCCGGACGCGCGAAACCGCGCAGATGCTCGCTGCGATCCCGGGGGTGGAGGTCGTCAACCGCGCCTATGTCAACGAAGTCGCGGTGCGCCTGCCGCGCGATGCGCGCACTGTCGTGCGCGAACTGGCCGATCGGCAGGTGCTTGGCGGGGTTTCGCTGGGGCGCTTGTATCCGGGCAACGCGGCTCTCGCCAACGGGTTGCTGGTGGCCGCGACCGAAATGACCACCGCCGAGGATATCGCGGCGTTCGATGCGGCGCTGCGGGAGGTGCTGGCATGAACGCGCTTAACCCCACCGGCTGGCGACCCGAGATGGGTCCCGCCCAGCACCCCGATCACGAAGCGACCAGTGCGCCGACGTTCACGGGCAATCGCGCACTTCAGCTTGAAGAGGCGCTGTTGTTCGAGATCGGCGCGATGGATCGTACAGGTGTTGATTTTGCAGCGGAAACCGGCGACCCGCTCGACGCCTTGACGTCACATCTACGCGCCGCACCGGTCGCGCTGCCCGGTCTCTCGGAGCCCGAGGCGGTGCGCCATTACACCCGCCTGAGCCGCCAGAACTACGGCATCGATCTGGGGCTGTTCCCGCTTGGCAGCTGCACGATGAAGCACAATCCGCGGCTCGACGAGAAGCTGGCGCGGCTGCCCGGCTTCGCCGACATCCACCCGCTCGCGCCGCAGCAGACCGTCACCGGCGCATTCGAGGCGATCGACGAGCTCGCCTCCTGGCTGCTCGCGCTAACCGGTATGCACAGCGTAGCGATGACCCCCAAGGCCGGCGCGCACGGCGAACTGTGCGGTCTGCTGTGCATCCGCGCCGCGCTCGAGGCGAGGGGCGACGCGCGCAGCGTGGTGCTGGTCCCCGAAAGCGCCCACGGGACCAACCCCGCCACCGCCGCATTCGCAGGTTATCGCGTCGAAAGCATCCCCGCAACCGCTGCAGGCCGGGTCGATTTCGCTGCGCTGGAGGCGCGCCTAGGCTCCGACATCGCCGCGGTGATGATCACCAACCCCAACACCTGCGGGCTGTTCGAGCCCGATATGAAGCGGATAGCCGATGCGGTCCATGGCGTGGGCGGGTTCGTCTATTGCGACGGAGCTAACTTCAACGCGATTGTCGGCAAAGTCCGCCCCGGCGACCTCGGCGTCGATGCGATGCACATCAACCTGCACAAGACTTTCTCGACCCCCCACGGCGGCGGCGGGCCAGGTTCCGGGCCAGTGGTGCTGTCCGAAGCGCTCAGTCCGTTTGCTCCTTTGCCGTTCGTTTCTCGTACTATGCACGGCACAGTTCATCTAATTGAGGAGGCCGACGCAGCAGTGTATGGCTACTCGCAGGCGTTTGGGCGGATGGCCGCGTTCCACGGCCAGATGGGGATGTTCACCCGCGCCCTGACCTATATCCTCAGCCACGGCGCAGACGGCTTGCGCCAGGTTGCCGAGGACGCGGTGCTCAACGCCAACTACATCCTGCGCAGCCTGGAAGACGTGCTCGATGCGCCGTTCGCCGCCTCTGGCCCTTGCATGCACGAGGCGCTGTTCAGCGACGGCGGGTTTGGCGGTGGGCTATCGACGCTCGATCTGGCCAAGGGTCTGATCGATGAGGGCTATCACCCGATGACGGTCTATTTCCCGTTGGTGGTCCACGGCGCGATGCTGGTC
>JANMQW010000209.1:0-2879 GCA_031370725.1 Novosphingobium sp. | reverse complement strand
CCGGGGGACCGGGCGCGCCATTGGGGGGCGCGCCGGGCGATGCGATGGCTTCCCGCAGCCTGGCGATGGCCGCAACGATTTTCGATTGGTCGCTCCATCCGTGGGCGATCTATGCCTTTACCGGCCTCGCCTTCGCCGTTTTCACCTATGACTTCGGAATGCCGCTCTCGATGCGCTCGGCCTTCTATCCGCTGTTCGGCAAAGCCGTGTGGGGCCGCGCCGGTGACGGGATCGAAGTGCTGGCGGTGCTGGCGACGATCTTCGGTCTCGCCACCTCGCTTGGCCTAGGCGCGCAACAGGCGAAGGCCGGGATCACCTACCTTAAAGACGTTGCCAGATCGCCCGGCTCGATCCTTGCGCTGGTTGCGATCATGGCGGCAATCACCTTTCTTTCGGTTCGCGGCGGGATCGATCGCGGCATCCGGATCCTCAGCGAGGCCAACTTGTGGGTCGCAGTGGGGTTGCTCGGGTTTGTTTTGGCGACAGGTCCGGCGCGGCAGTTGTTGAGCGATATCGGCACCAACACCGTCAGCTACCTCAGGCTTTTGCCCGCCCTGTCCAACCCGGTCGGACGCGCCGACAGCGGCTTTTACGATGACTGGTCGGTCTATTACTGGGCGTGGTGGATCAGCTGGGCCCCGTTCGTCGGCATGTTCATGGCCCGGATTTCGCTGGGGCGGACGGTGCGTGAATTCATGGCCGGGGCGCTGATTGCACCAAGCCTCTTCGGGATCGTCTGGCTGACGATATTCGGCGATGCGAGCATTGCGCAGCTTGTGGCAGGCAACGCCCCCAAGCTGGCAGCCGCATCGCTCGACACGCAATTGTTCGTGCTGCTCGGCTCGCTTCCGTGGGCTCAGTTCACTTCGTTCGTAGCGATTTGCCTGATCCTGATATTCTTCGTGACCGGATGGGATTCGGGCACGCTGGTGATCGATACGATGACCGCCGGTGGCCGCACCGATACGCCACTGCGGCAAAAGTCGATCTGGCTGATCGCGGTGGGCGGGATCGGTGTCGTGCTTTTGCTCAGCGGTGGGCTGACGTCGTTGCAGGCAGGCGCGATTGCCACGGGGTTGCCATTGGCCGCACTGCTGATGGTGATGTCGATCGGCACGCTGAAGGGGCTGCTGGCGCTGCATCGCGGCCAAACTGAGGCTGGACATCGGTGATCCTACCGCCTGAATTCAGTCTCCACGCGCTGGAGGTGTTCGTCATGACTGTCGAATTGGGCGGTATGTCGCAGTGCGCCGGGCATCTTCAGGTGACCCAGTCGGCGGTGTCCCAAACCATCGCCAAGCTGGAAAACAGCCTTGGCACACCGTTGTTCGACCGCTCGATGCGCCCCTTGGGGCTGACCACCAGCGGAAGAACCATGTTCGAACGCGCCAAGCGCCTGATCGAACTTGCGCGCAGCACGTATGACGAGGTCCGCGAGGGCGCAAATCTGCCGCTGGCCAGCCTGACCGTGGCGATGTCGTTCAGCCTGGCAAACCAGCTGACCGCCGCGATCATGGCTGGGCTGGGCGATCGCGCCGGACGCTGGAATATACGCTCGGGTATTTCGCTTGAGCATCAGGGCGAATTTCTCGCCCGCGATATCGACATGCTTGTGACAGGAAGCTTCAATCTTGAGCATCGCAGCAATGTCGAGCTGCATCCGATGCTGGAGGAAAGCTTCGTTATCGCCCTGCCGGCAAGCTATCCCAAGCCGCTCGCCTTCGATGGCGGGCTGAGCGATCTGCCGTTTATCCGCTTTTCGCCGCTGACCGGGATGGGCCAGCAAATCGAGCGACAGATCGTGAGGATGAAATTGCATCTTCCCAACGTGGTTGAAGTCGAGTCCTCGCATCAGCAACTGGCGCTTGTCACGGCGGGCCTTGGCTGGACGATCACTTCGCCGGTGTGCCTCTCTGCAGCGCCAGACCTTGTGCGCCGAACGCGGCTGGAGCCGATGCCGCGCGGGCGATTTTCACGGTTGGTGCAAGTGGTTGCGCGGGCCGGAGAGCTGGGCAATATACCTGCGCAAATGGCGCGGTTGTGCGCGCGTGAGTTGCGCGAAACCACCTTTCCTCCGCTGATCGCGGAGGCCCCATGGCTGGCGGATCAACTGATATGGCACGCATGAAAACTGTTGTTCCCAAAGCCCTGGCTGGGCTGGCCCTGAACCTATCGGTGATCGCCACGGCGGCAGCGCCCGGTGCGCTGTTGCCGCCCAGCGTTCCGGGGATCGACACCCCGGAACTCGCCACCATGGGATCGAACAAGTTCGGCTTTCGCAGCGTGGTTTTCGTGAACAAGGCGCAGCCCGATCTGTTGGCGAGCAATCCGCAAACGGGCGTTGTCCCGCTCCATGACCGCAAGCTGATTGTTGACCTGTGGTACCCGGCGACAGTCAGGGCGGGAGCGCCGACCGTAACCTATCGGGCTTCGCTATTCGGTGAGACGCCAAGACTGCCGGTTTTGTTTTCCCAAGCGGGCCTGGCGGTTCGCGATGCCCCACCAAGCGGCAGCGCGCATCCGTTGGTGATCGTCTCGCACGGTTACAGCAACGCGCCCGCGGTGATGACGTGGCTGACGGAAAATCTCGCATCCAAAGGCTATGTCGTCGCGGCGATCCACCACGAGGATCCCAACCCCTATGTCGTCTCGGCCGAACGGCGCGCGGCGCCCAATTACAATCGCCCGCGCGACATCGCGTTTGTCGCTGCGCGCTTGCGGGCAACGCTGGGCGCCCAGATCGATCCCCAACGGGTGGCGCTGATCGGCTATTCGCAAGGAGGATACGGGGTGCTGACGGCGGGCGGAGCAAGGCTCGATCCCGAAGGTCCGAATATGGCGCAAGTTGCGGGCGGCTGGCTCAAGACCATTGCGCAAGG
>JANMQW010000183.1:0-3160 GCA_031370725.1 Novosphingobium sp. | reverse complement strand
GTTCACCGCTGGCGAAGTCGCCGAGCAGATTTCCAACATCCGTTCGCGCTCGGTCAACGCGGCGCGCGCGGCCAACACCCGAACCAATCCGGCGCTGGTCGCCGCGGCGTTCGCGCTGATCGAGGACGAACAGGTTCCGACGACGCCGCAAAGCTCGCTTGATCGGCTTGAGGCGTTTATCCCCACGATTACCTCCGCATCGGTGATGGCTGCGCTGCGCGATGAAGCAGTGACGCTTGATGCTCCGCTGATCCGGTTGCAGGGCAGGACGCAACCGGTCGGCGGAGCGCCAGCCATCCGAGCCGCGTGGCAGCAGGCAGCCAAAGCCAAGTCCGCTCGCGGCGCGCAGGGCACCGAGGGCGGCTGGGGCTACACCGACTTCGGCACCCCCGGGTCTGTCGCGTCAGACACCCGCGACCCGGTGCTGGGCATCCGCACGGTGCGCTTTGCCAACGGGGTCATGCTCAACCTCAAGCAGACCGCGCTCGAACAGGATCGGGTGCGGATGAGCCTGGCGATCGACGGCGGCGACCTGCTCAACACCCGCGCCGATCCCTTGGCCACCGAGATGACTTCGTTCCTCACGGTCGGCGGACTGGGCAAGCACAGCCAGGACGAGCTTCAGTCGATCCTGGCCGGGCGGACCGTCGGCGGCGGGCTCGGGGCGGGCGGCGACACTTTTGCGGCGCGCGCAATCACCACCCCGGCCGATCTCGAACTCCAGGTTCAGTTGCTCGCGGCCTATGTATCCGACGCAGGGTACCGTCCCGAGGGTGAGGAACAGTACCGCCTGAACATCGCAAACTTCTTTGCCCAGGCCTTCGCCACACCCGGCAGCGCGTTGGCCAACGGCCAGGGCGCGGTGATCTCCGACAACGATCCGCGCTACTCGCTCGGCAAGCCGGAAGCCTATCAGGCGTTGACCTTTGCCAAGCTCAAGGCCGACATCGGCGACCGCCTGGCGCACGGCGCGATCGAGATCGGGCTGGTCGGCGATATCGACGAGGCGCAGGCGATCGCGCTGGTCGGCAGGACATTCGGCGCGCTGCCCGTTCGTGAACCGGCGTTCGGGGCCTATCCCGAAGCACGCCAGCGCAGCTTCACCGCCAGCCGAGGCGAAACGATCATTCGCCACACCGGCGATCCCAGCCAGGCGATCATCCGCCTCGTCTGGCCGACCCGTGACGACACCGATCCGGTCGAATCGATGCAGCTGGAGGCGCTCGAACGGGTGGTCCGGCTCGAGCTGACCGACGGCATCCGCGAAAAGCTGGGCAAAAGCTATTCGCCCTCGGCCTCCAGCGGGCTGTCACGGACATATCCCGGCTATGGCGAGTTCACCGTGACTGCCTCGGTCAACGTCGCCGACCTCTCCGCCACGCGCGAGGCCATCGCTCAGATCGTCAAGGATTTGCGCGACAAGCCGGTGAGCGCGGACGAGCTGGCCCGCGCCCTCGCCCCGCTCGCCGAGGAAAACGCCAACCTTCTCAAGACCAACGGCGGGTGGATGAACCTGGTCGACCGGGCGCAGAGCCAGGCCGACTTGATCGCGCGGTACGCACAGTTTCAAGCGCGGCTAAAGGCAGTTACCGTGAAGGACGTCCAGATGCTGGCGCGGCGCTATCTCGTGCCCGGTCGTGCGGTCGAGTTGATCGTTTTGCCCAAGGGCGCGGCGAAACCCTAGTCGGGCCCGCCATCTGGCTCCAGCAGCTGCAGCATTACACGCCGGGTCAGCACCAGCATAACCAGTGCGACCAGCGACAGCGAGGCAGTCAAGGCCCAGAACAGCGGCGGGCCAAGCGGTTCGTAGAAGCGCCCCATCCAGCCGATCAGGAAATAGGAGAACATCACCGCCGACTTCATGATCGCCATCATAGTGGCGGTAATTTGCGGCGGCGAATCGCGCGAAATGAGCGATTGGATCGGCGGTTCGACCCAGCCGTAGCTTAGGTCGAGGATGAGGAAGAACGCGATCCACAATAACACCGGGACCACCGCCAGCGTCGCAATGGCACCGGCAAACAGGAACGACGCACTGACCCCGGCATAGCCGATCGCCATCTTCGTAAAGTCGCCCGGCTCGCGCCCGCGCTTTTGCAAGGCGATCCAGATACGGTTGGCAACGATGACGCCGACGATGGTCAGCACCCCATCGACAATCCCGATCCAGGTCACCGGTACCTGCCACCCCATCACCACTCGGTCGACCTGGGTGTCGGCCCAGATGAACATAATCCCGTAGGCGGCAAACGCAGCCGCCCCGTATAGAGTGTACGGCACCAGCAGCACCAGGATCGCCCAGACCTTGCGCCAGTCTTCGCGCGACAGCGGCTCGCGCGCCTCGCGCTTGCGGATCGTGTCTGGGGGCAAGTGGCGGTGTCCCGCCAGAAAAGTCACCAAGCCGATGGCCATACCGATCCCAGCGATCGAGAAACCATAGTGCCACGCGACTTTCTCGCCCACCGTGCCAATCGCCAGCGGCGCGACCAATGCGCCGATGTTGAGCGTGATCAGATAGATGCCGAACGCGCGGGTGCGGCGGTGGTCGTCGGGGGCGTAGAGCAGCCCGACTTGCGCTGCCATATTGCCGATCACCCCGCCCGCTCCGATCACGATCAGGCTCAGGGCAAGCAGAAACCACTGCTCCAACGCCATCGTCAGGTGCCCTGCGGTCATCAGCAGGCAGCCCAGCGTGATCGTCCGGGTCTTGCCCAGCACCCGGTCGCCCAGCCACGCCCCGATCAGCGGGGTGCCATAGAGGAGCCCCGAATAAATCCCGAATGTCTGCGCGGCAAAGGCCAGGTCGGTCATCGGCCCGACAATTGCTGTCAGCCCGCTGCGAAACGCTGCCAGCCCCAACACGTCGGGTGCAACCCCGGGCTGGAGCAGGTGCTTGGTCATGTACAGCATGAGCAGCGCCTGCATCCCGTAGAACGAGAACCGCTCCCACATTTCGGTGGTGGCCAGAACCGTCAGGCCGCGCGGATGGCCGAACAGATCGTCTTTGCTGCCGTAAATGTCCGCCATGCCCTCACAGCCCCCGCGTTGCGGGGCATGGTCTAAGCGATTGGCCGACGAGCGCAATGCAGCTTCCAGTGGATCGCGGCAGACAGATCATTGCGCCGCATCGATGCCCCCGGCATAGGCGGCCACAACGCCA
>JANMQW010000168.1:0-2112 GCA_031370725.1 Novosphingobium sp. | reverse complement strand
TATTTCTGCGCCACCACCGTATCGAGCACTTTGCCGACATCGACATCGTCGAACACCAGCACCGGGCCGTGCCCGCCCAGTTCCATTGTGGTGCGCAGCATATTGTCGGCGGCCAGTTTCATCAGGTGCTTGCCGACCACGGTGGAGCCGGTGAAGCTGAGCTTGCGGACCACCGGTGAGGCCAGCAGGTGGCGGCTGACCTCGTCGGGCACGCCGAACACCGCGCTGGCGACTTCTTTGGGCAGCCCCGCATCGAGCAGGCACTGGAGCACGCCGAGCGCCGAAGCCGGAGTCTCCTCGGCCGACTTGAGGATTACCGAGCAGCCCGCTGCAATCGGCCCGGCCAGCTTGCGCCCGACATTGCCGAGCGGGAAATTCCACGGGCTGAACGCCGCGACCACGCCGACCGGCTCGTGCGTAACGGTGGAGCGCATCCCGGCCGGGCGGACCAGCGTGCGGCCATACAGCCGCTGGCATTCGCCCGCATAGAAGTTGAACAAGTTGACGTTCATCATCACCTCGCCACGGCTTTCGAGCAGCGGCTTGCCCTGTTCCATCGTCGCAATGCGGGCGAGCTCCTCCTGCCGTTCCAGCATCAGCCGCGCTGCGCCCTGAAGCACGGCAGCGCGCTGTTGGGCCGGGGTGTTGCGCCAGATGCGGAAGCCTTCAACGGCGGTTTCAAGCGCTCGGTCTAGATCGGCCGGGTCGGCCAGCGGCAGCTCGCCCAGCGTCTCGCCGGTCGCCGGGTTGAGCACGCGATGCGTCCGCCGCCCACTGCCCGAAATGCGCTCGCCACCGATGATCAGGGATAATTCGGGATAGGTCGTCATGCCTGCGGCTCCAGCGCTTCCAGTTGGTCGAGGGCACCGCGGTAGAGCTTTAACGCCCGGACCATCAAGAGCGTTGCCAGCTGGAGCAGCGTGTTGGCCACGTTTAGTAAGGTCAGCCACAGTCTTGCGGCACCCGATCAAGAACGAAGCCCTACGTCGCTTGGGATACAAGGCGGCAAGCGATGCTGTTAGTGTGGCCACATGAAAGGGATGATATCGTGAAAGTGAACGCGCTCGACCACATCAACATTATTACCGCCGACCTCGATGGCACCGCGCGGTTCTATACCGAGCTGTTCGGACTGGAGCGACGCAATGGTCCGCCGCCACTGACGCCGCACAACGCGCAATGGATGTACGACGATACAGGCCGGGCGATTTTCCATATCAACAGTCTCGATTGCCCGCGGACTTACGAGCGCCAGGTCGCAGCGGGACCAACCGGATCGATCCACCACATCGCTCTGGCCTGCACGGGTTACGCCGAGATGACCGCGCGGCTCAATACGCGCGGCTTGGAGCGGCAGGTCAACACCGTCGATGCGATAGGCCTGCGCCAGATCTTCACGATGGACCCCAACGGCGTGCTGCTGGAGCTGAACTTCTTCGGCGATTGATGGGCGCAGAATTTGCCCGAGCGGGGCAAATAACCGCACAAGTCGATGCCGGGCAAACACACCACCGCGTCTCTCGACCTCGGGCGGCGAGGCAGCTAGAGCCTCCCGAAACCAGCCAGGAGACCTACCGCATGGCCACCCCTGCCGGGATTGATCCCGCTACTCGCTACAATTCGGTCGCGCGCGCTTTCCATGCGGTGATCGCGGTCCTGATAATCGGCAGTATCGCCGGGGGACTACTCAACGATTCTCTACCCAAGGCGTGGAACGTGATCACGTTGCACAAGTCGATGGGGCTGCTGATCCTGCTGCTCAGCATCGGCCGCGTGGCATGGCGGTTCACCTGGAAGACCCCGCCCTATCGTCCGCCGCTCAAACGGTACGATCTGATGCTGGCCAAAACCGTCCATGGCATCTTTTATGCGCTCATCCTGATCATGCCGCTGACCGGGTGGATCTTCAGTTCGGCGGGCAAGTACGGCGCGGCGTTCTTCGGAATCCCGGTGTCGTTGCCGATAACCAAGGCCAACCCGATCGCGGGGATTGCGGCAGAGGCGCATGAAATCTTGGGTTATGCGTTCGCCGCGCTCGTCGTCATCCATATCGCCGCGGCGCTGCGCCATCACTTTTTGCTCAAGGACGGCGTCCTGAGGCGGATGTGGTGA
>JANMQW010000121.1:0-4367 GCA_031370725.1 Novosphingobium sp. | reverse complement strand
TTCGCGCGCCAGATCGATGAACACGTCCAGATGCGGGCCAAACCCGGCGCTGTCGGTGGCGATGTAGCGCTCGATCATCAGCGTGTGGAGCGCGACCCCGAACCCGCCGCCGATCGGACCCATGCGCTGTTCGTCGGTCATCTTGACGTCGTCGAAGAACACTTCGTTGACGTGGCTGTCGCCGCCAGCAAGCTTGATCGGGCGGACCTCGACGCCGGGCGCTTTCATGTCGACCCAGAAGTAGGTCAGCCCCTTGTGCTTGGCCACGCCGGGATCGTTGCGCGCGACAATCACGCCGTAATCGCAATACTGCGCCCAACTCGTCCACACCTTCTGGCCGTTGAGCTTCCAGCCGTTACCGTCGGTTTCCGCCTTGGTTCGCAGCGCGGCAAGATCCGATCCGCCCGAGGGTTCGGAGAACAACTGGCACCAGATTTCTTCGCCGCGCAGCGCCTTGGTCACGCGCTCCTTCACCCATTCGCGGTCCTGGCCGTAATGGATCGTGATCGGCACTGGCATCCCCAGCGAAATGCCGAAATACCCGACAGGAAAGCCATAGGCCATTTCCTCGCCCTCGAACGCCACCTTGTGGAGGTTGGTCAGGCCCTGGCCGCCGACATCCTCGGCCCAGTTGATCCCTGCAAAACCCGCATCGTGGCGCGCCGCCATATAGCGCCTTCCCAGCGCCAGATCGTCTTCGACGCTAAGCCCGCGGCGGGCTTCCTTGCCGAACGTCGTGGCCTGATCGGCGAGCCAGACGCGGGCGCGGGTACGGAAACCTTCAAGCTCACTCATGCTGCAACTCCGCTCAACTGTTCGGCCAGCAGGTCTTCCCAGAACAGCATGTTGCCCTGCTCGATCGCCAGGCTGCGCGTGCGGCGCATATGGAGATGCAAGCCGGTGTCCCAGGTCACCCCGATCCCGCCATGGATCTGGATACAATCGCGCGCCGCCGTATCATAGGCCTCGGTCGCCGAAAGCCGCGCGGCCGCCGCAGCCTTGAGGAAATCGGCTTGGCCTTCGCGGCTGGCGGCGTGGATGCAGTTGGCGCGGGCGATCTCGACCAGGCCATACATCTCAGCAATGCGGTGCTTGACCGATTGGAACGCGCCGATGAACTGGCCGAATGCCTTGCGCGTCACAGCATAGTCGCGCGCGATCGTCATCAGCGCTTGGGCCCCGCCAACCTGTTCGTGCGCGGTGACTACCGCCATCCGCGCCAGCACGGTGCGGGCAAGTTCAGCGGCCCGATCGCCGCGCGCGATGATGTGTGCAGGCGTGCCGGAAAAGGTCAGGTCGGCATAGCCGCGGCTGTTGTCGAAGCCAGAAATCACCGTGCGTGAGACTTCGCCGAGATCGCACAGGACCAGCGCCGGTTCCCCCTCGTGGAGCGCCCAGACCACTGCGATCCGGGCGTGCGCCGCGCCGACCACGCCGGGCTTTTCGCCTGCAAGCCCCGCCGCGGTCAGCCGTGTCACCGGGCGCGAGGGCAGGGCGGCCTGACCCTCGGCGAAGGCCACCGCCGCAATTGCTTCCCCGCTCGCCAGCCAAGGCAGCCATTCAGCCTTGAGCGCCGCGTTCTCGCCCCCGAGCAACGCCTGTGCGGCGCCGTCGTTGGAAGTCAAAAACGGCGCGCCCGAAATGGCCCCGCCGCAGGCCTGCGCAACGATCCCCAGTTCGATCAGCGAGAGCCCCAGCCCGCCGAATTCCTCGGGGATCGCCAACCCGGTCCAGCCCTGCTCGATCGCGGTCTGCCAGAAGGGATGGTCATAAGCGCCGACGGTTTCGAGCAGCGCCAGCGCCCGCGCCTTGTCGCTGCGCGCCTCGGCCACCCGCCGGGATTCTTCCGCGATGGCCTGCTGGCCTTCATCGTACAAGATCGACATCGCGCGCTCATGCTCCTTGTGCCGGTACCGCTCCTATTTAATCGAGCGATTAAATGTCAAGCGAGAGATGGCGACGGAGCGCGTCAACCAGCCAGTTGTAATAGCGACTCGACACCTTCGCTGCACGGTTTGGCCGCATCGCGAGCCGATTTACGTTAGGCAACGCCTGGCCGACGGTCCCGCGGTGGGACACCGCCGCAACCCCGCTAGTTGTTCCGGAGGTCGGTGAAACGCCCCCTGCCTGCGTTCAAGTGAGAGGCCTTACCATTTGTTACTGCTTGATTATTTCAGAAAAGCTTTCCCGCCGAAGCGCTTTTGTGGGGGCAAATAGCCCCCGAATCCGATCCTTTCGGCGCTTTCGAACCTGCTAATTTGCTTATGTTTCAGTTGACTCGGAAGCTAACGCCATAGCAGTTGGGGCTAACAACAGGGTCGTCCGCGACTCGGTGCGCACACCGGGTCGGACTTGGACGAGAGTTCCAAGTGACATTTTTGGATCGAATGAACGACGCGCATGTCGGTAGCCGACTTGCGCGCGCTTGGACCACTGGAGTTGTACTCATGAACGAAGTTTACGTTGGCACCGGTCCGCTTTCGACCACCACCTCGACCACCATCGGCGGCGTGATCTTCCAGGTGGCGGCCCCCCGCAACTCGGGCACGGGCGGGTACAACACCTTCCTCGCGATCCAGGACAACGACGGCACCCAGCAGGGCTTTAACACGAATGGCGGCACCACCGCCGAAAACCAGATCAGCGACTCCAAGACCAGTGTGGTCAAGCTCAGCTCGATCCCGGTCAGGGTGATCAACGGCGTCGAATACTACGAAATCCGCCTCGATCTCAACGAAACCAACGGCGGCACCAGTCCCAACGTCGATCTCAACTCGCTCAAGATCTACACCGGCGGGCTGAATGCCGGCGCCGGCGGCAGCATCGTCGATACGTTTGCTGAGCTCGGCAACCTGACCTTGCGCTACGATCTCGATGCCGGTGGCGACAACACGCTCCACCTGTATGACGGCAACTCGGGCAGCGGCACCGATGACTATTCGATCCTGATCCCGGTCTCGAAGTTCGCCGGCGCCAACTTCGCGACCGACTATTTCTACCTCTCCGCGCAAATGGGCACCGCGCCGAGCATCTTTGCATCGGACGGCGGGTTCGAGGAATTCAATCTCCAGACCGCGGGCCAGGTTATCGGCACCAAGTTCAGTGACATTGTCGCTGACGGCACGCGCGATACCGATGGAGCCGACAACGTCGCTGGCAACGCCGATGACGAGGTCGGGGTCGGTGGGGTAACGATCCAGCTGATCGCCGGCGACACCAATCACAACGGGGTTCAGGACGTCGGCGAGACCGGCTTCGTCGTCCGCACGACCACTACCGCCGCAGACGGAACCTACACATTCAATGGCGTGGCGGTCGGCACCTACGATGTCCGCGAAGTGATTCCGGCGGGCAGCACCCGCACGACCCAACCGACAGGATTCCAGACGATTTCCGTGCTGGCCGACACCACGACCACTGCGGCGCCGATCGGCAATCATTATCCGACCCCGCACATCTTGATCGACAAGGTGTTCGTCAACGTCACCGACGGCCCCGACCCGTTGAACGGCACCACCGTGATCAACGGCGCGGGCGATGTCGCCAACTATACGATCGCGGTGAAGAACGATGGCGAGACCGCGCTGACCAGCGTCGTCGTGACCGATGCGCTGGCCGACGGCGGAGTCGTCACCGAGGTGTTCCAGGCCGGCAGTGTGACGATCAACGTCGGCGACACCAACGGCAACGACATCCTCGATGTCAACGAAATCTGGCAGTACACCGCCAAGCAGACCGCAACCCAGAACGATCTCGACACCAACGGCGGCGGCGATTCCGACAAGGACAACACCGCCTCGGTCACCGCGACCCAGCAGGGCACCGCGAATACCGTAACCGCCACCGACAGCGCCGCCGCGCCGATCATCTCCGCGGCCGCCCTGGCGATCACCAAGGTCTTCAACGACTTCACCGGGGGCGACGGCGACTCTCTCGGAGACTTCGCCGGCGACATCGCCAATTACACGATCGTCGTTACCAACACCGGCAATGTCACCCTGACCAACGTGATGGTGACCGACCCGTTGACCGGCAATGCCTACAACGTCGGCACGCTGGCGCCCGGGGCTTCGAGCTCGGCGCTGCTCGAGCAGTACACGATCACCCAGGCCGACCTCGACGGTGGCGGCAAGGCCGGTTCCGACCACGACATCGACAACACCGCGACCGCGACCAGCATGCAGACCGGCCCGGCCTCGGCCAGCGCAACCGCGCCGCTGGTCTATGCCCCGTCGATCGCGATCGACAAGACCTTTGTCAGCTGGTCGGGCGGTAACGGCAATGCCATCGGCGACGCCGCGGGCGACATCGCCAACTATACGGTCAAGGTCACCAACACCGGCAACGTCACGCTGACCAACGTCACC
>JANMQW010000087.1:0-3904 GCA_031370725.1 Novosphingobium sp. | reverse complement strand
GCAGCCTTCCAGTCATCGGGGCTGGTGACGTCGAGCTTTTGCGCAAACGCCGTACCCGCGCCGCACTCGGCATTAATTGCCGCGGCGGTGGCCTGCGCGCCCTCCTCATTGATGTCGGTACACAGCACTTTGGCTCCCTCGCGCGCGAGCATCATCGAACTGGCCGCGCCCAACCCCTGCGCCGCACCGGTGACCAGCGCCTTCTTGCCTTGAACTCTTCCAGCCATGTCAAATCTCCGCCAAAATCCGCGGGCCGAGCAAAGTCAGCAGCCGCACGTCGATTGCATTGCCCATCGCCCGGCGCGCGGCAAGAAACTCTTCGAGACCGGCCAGTGCGACGCGGTGGACGGTGATGTCCTCGCCCGGCGTGCCGCCACCGGGCCCAACCTTTTCGAGGCCAGTCGCGCGCAGCAAGGTGAAGCTTTCGCTGACCATGCCCGGCGAGGACCAGAACTCGCCGATCGTCTCGATCTTCGCCGCGCGATAGCCGGTTTCTTCCTCCAGCTCGCGCCCCGCAGCGGTTTCGGCGCTTTCGTCCTCACCCCCGTCGTCGTCGCCGATCAGTCCAGCGGGGAGCTCGATGCAGATGCGATCCAGGGGTACGCGAAACTGTTCGACCAAAAGGACATGGCCGTGCTCGACCGCGAGGATCACCGCGGCGCGGATGTTGCGCGCGCGGCTCACGTACTCCCAACGCCCACGCGTCTTGGCGACAACGTAGCGGCCATGCCAGACGATCTTCTCCAAATCGTCGCTCATTCAGCAAGGATCCGCTCGGTGAAGGAAAGGTCCGCCGTCACACCTCGATCAGCCGGTCGGGCAGTTCGTTGGTGTCGTCCTCGGCGCGCGGGAAGTGCTCGGCGAGCACCGCGCCGACGCGTTCGATCGCCGCGACCATGCCGTCGGCGATCCGCCCGGCGCGGATCTCGGGGAGCATTGCGGCCATCGCCTCGCCCCATACTTCGGGTGCAACCTTGCCCGAAATCGCCGCATCGGCGACGATCTCGGCGCGGTGTTCGCGCATCGACAGGTAGATCAGGATGCCGGTGCGGCCATGCGTGCGGCGCTCGGCCCCGACCTTGAAGCAGGTGATCGCACGGGCGAGCACCCGCCGCGCCTTGACCGGCGGCGGGATCAGCCAGAACTTGATCGGCTGCCAAAGCTGGATGATGAGCATACCGAAAAATTTTACCGTCGCGGCCCCCAATGCAACCGCAAAGATCTCCCCCGGGGTCCATTCGTTGGCCCAGGCCCCCGTGGCCCGGTCGATGAGGCCGAGATAGAACGTCGGTGTCACCGACAGCATGAGAATTGCGGTAGCCGCGACCACCGCCGCCCAGGCTAGCGCGATATCCCAATATCCGTCCGAACGATCGGTGAGGATCGTCACGATCTCGCCCGCCGAATGTGCCTCCGCGGCCGAGACCGCCGCGCTGACCCGGGCATGATCATCGTCGGTTAGCATCGCTATTGCCATTACCAGCCCCCCGATGCGCCGCCGCCGTTGAAGCCGCCGCCGCCGCCCCCGAAACCGCCGAAGCCGCCGCCACCTCCACCGCCAAAGCCGCCACCGCCCCCGCCGCCGCCGCCTTGCGACAGTCCGCGGGCGATCTCGCTGACCCCCCACAGGATGATGCCGGGATTGATCCCGCCGCCGCTGCCATAGCGGCGCCCGCGTCGGCCCCCGCGGCCGAACACGGCCATGAAGACGACGATCATGGCCGCCCAGAAGATGAACCCGCCAACCGTCCCGCCTTTGCTGCCGCGCGAATCCTGCGCGCGGGCGGCGGCCTCGGCTTCGGCGATCGCCTTGGCTTCGGCAGGGGTGCGGTTGAGGCCGGTGATAATCTCATCGACCCCGGCGGTGATGCCACCCGCCATGTCGCCCGCCTTGAACCGCGGGGTGATCGTATCGCGGATGATCCGTGCGGCGAGGATATCGTTGAAGCCATCGTACTGGCCCCCGCGCGCGGTGGCGATGCGCACCCGGCGTTCCTTGGGCGCGACCAGCAGCAGGACGCCCTGCTCGGTTTCCTTGCCGCCGATGCCCCATGCCTCGGCGAGTTGCTGGCCGTACGTGACCTCGTCGAGACCATCGAGCGAGCTGACCGTCGCAACGATCACCGCGCGCCCGGTGGTGGCGTTATAGGCGCGCAGCTTCTGGTCGAGCGCGGCCTCTTCGGCAGGCGGCAACACGTCGGCCTGATCGAGCACCGGTCCTGACGGGCGAGGCGGGATGGCCGCAGTCGCCGTGCCGCCGATCAGGACAGCGACGACGAGTGCGAGCCAGAGGCGCAGCAGCGCGGCCATCGGGGGCCTTTCCGCCGCTTACTGGGTGGCGGCTTTGGACGCCGGTGCGGCCGGCTGGGCGGCGTTGTCGTTGGCAGGGGCAGCCGGGGCGGTGCCGCCGAAATCGACCGACGGCGCGGTTTCGGCACCCGCCTCGGCGCGGAACGGGATCAGTGGCTTGGCCCCGTAGATCACCTTGGCGGCGATCACCGCGGGGAACGTGCGGATCGTGGTGTTATACTTCTTTACCGCCTCGTTATAGCGGGTCCGCGAGACGTCGATCCGGTCTTCGGTGCTGGCGAGCGCGCTCATCAGATCGGCAAAGCGCGCCTGGCTTTGCAGCGTGGGATAGTTCTCGACCACCGAGCGCAGCTGGCCGAGCGCCTGGGTCAGCTGGTTCTGCGCTCCCTGGAATTTCTCGAACGTTGCGGGATCGCTGAGATCGTCGGTGGTGATGTTGATCGCGGTCGCGTTGGCGCGCGCCTGCGTCACGTTGGTCAGGATCGTAGTCTCGCTCGCCGCGGCACCTTTGGCGGTGGCGACGAGGTTGGGGATCAGCGCGGCGCGGCGCTGATACGCACTCTCGACATCGGCCCACTTGGCCTTGGCGTTTTCCTCGGCAGTGGGGACCGAGTTGACCCCGCACGCAGACAAACCCGCCGCAGCGGCGATGACGAGGGCGAAACGACCCATACGGGCGCCCAAACGGCTAAACGACGATGCGAACATGCGAGCGGCTCTCCAGCCGGGTGGCGCAAGGTGCGGCCCGGACATGCGATAGATAGCGCCGCGTGGTTCCGGCGCAAGGGTGTTCTACATGAGCAACACGCCAGCCGCGCTTGACCAAACGGAGCTGTCGGCCAAACTGGGCCCGGTTCGATAACAAAAGGGAGGGACGAAAAATGTCTATGGTTCAGGAGTTCAAGACGTTCATCGCCGGTGGCAACGTTCTCGATCTCGCGGTCGGGGTAATCATCGGCGCGGGATTCGGCAAGATCGTCGGGTCGCTGACCGACGACATCATAATGCCGATCGTCGGCAAGGTGTTCGGCGGGCTCGATTTTACCAGCAAGTATGTCGTGCTGAGCGGCGATGTTCCGCCAGGAATGCCGCTCGATGCCGCGCGTAAGGCCGGGGCAAATGTCCTCGCCTATGGCAGCTTCGTCACTGCGGTGGTCAACTTCGTCATCCTGGCGTGGATCATCTTCATGATCGTCAAGGCGGCCAACAAGGCCATGCCGCGCGCAGCCGAAGCGCCTGCCGGGCCGAGCGAGGTCGAAGTGCTCGCCGAAATCCGCGACGAGCTGCGCAAACGTCCGTGAAAGCAGTCACTTCACATTAAGCTGTAAAGGCTTATATGTCATGGTGCCGGGTTCGCCCGGCTATGAGGATAAATGGTGCCGTGCAATAGATGCAGCGGACCCGGGGGCAGTACCCGGCGGCTCCACCAAATCTCCCGTTTCGGCGGGGGTTTTGACGGGGCCGAACTAGGATCGACGTGTATTGAAAAGCGGTATTTTCTTCCGGGCTGAGTAACCCGTTCAAGGCTCAAAACCCACAAGTGCCAATGATAATGACGCACTCGCAATCGCTGCGTAACCTGACGGCCTAACGG
>JANMQW010000083.1:0-3069 GCA_031370725.1 Novosphingobium sp. | reverse complement strand
CAGGTGACGACAATGCCTGGGATCGGGCCCGCGCCGCACTGCGCACGCAGGGGCCGACCGGCATGGCCTATACGATCGACCGCTGGAAGACGCTGAGCGCCTCCAACCGCTTCGGCTTCGCCGACTATTCGGGGTTCGTAGCCAGCTATCCCGGCCTGCCCGACGAGGAAAAGCTGCGCCGCTACGCCGAAGAAGCGCTGAGCCGCGAGTATGTAGAACCGTCGCGCCTGATCCCGTTTTTCGACCGCTTCCCGCCGTTGACCAACCCCGGTCGCGCACAATACGCGCTGGCGTTGGCTTCGCTGCGCCGCCCTGAAGCCGAGACCGTGGCTCGTGCCGCATGGCGTGGCGGGCCGATGAGCGATGCGGCCGAAGCTGGGTTGTTCAGCCAATTCTACGCCCGGTTCAACCTCGACGACCAGGACGCGCGGATGGACGCGTTGTTGTGGGCCGGAGCGCAGGCGCAGGCCGAACGCCAACTTGGGTTCGTCTCCCCGCAGCGGCGCACAATCGATGGCGCGCGGCTGGCGGCCTTGGCTGGAGTTGCCGCCAACCCGATTGTCTCGACCGTCGAGACCGCCAATTACCTGACCGACCCTGGCTATGTCTTCCAGCGCGCGCGCATGTTGCGCAAGAGCGGAAGCGCAAGCGCGGCGCGATCGCTGCTTGCCAACCGCCCGCCATTGTCACGGCCTCCTGCGGATGTCGAAAAGTGGGTCGACGAAATGCTGGTCAACGCCAAGGGCGCGGCCAGCGAAGGCGATCCCCGCACCGCAGTGCGGATTGCCCAAGCGATCGGCCAGGCGTTTGCGCCGGGCACCGACGTAAGTGCGACGGGCCTTGGCCTGCGCGACGACTATACCTCGCTGGTGTGGCTGGGCGGAACCGAGGCGCTATGGGACTTGCGCGATCCGTCAGCCGCCTCGCCGCTGTTCTACAACTACGGTGCCGCGGCCAAGACCCCGCAAACCCGATCCAAAGGGTTCTACTGGGCGGGCCTAGCCGCAGCCCAGGCGCGCGATACCGCCAGCGCCCAACGCTTTTTCGGGATGGCCGCGCAGTATCCCGATTACTTCTACGGCCAGCTGGCGCTCGAACGGCTCGGGCGTCCGATCCCCTCGTTCCCCGCCGCACCCAGCGCGGTGCCGACGCAGGCTGAACGCATCGCGTTCAACGCCGCGCCGCTCACCGCCGCGGTCCGCGAAGTGGCGCGCGAGAGCGACTGGCGCACCGCGATCCGCTTTTTCCGCGAGATCTGCGAACGCGCCGAAACCCCCGGCCAGCACATGCTGGTCGCCGAAATGGCGCAGTCGCTCGGTCGCCGCGACCTCGGCGTGATCGTCGGGCAGGCGGCAGCCGCCAACGGCTATCTCGATTTCCAGTCGATCGCCTTCCCGCGCATTCCGGTGCCTCAGGGGACCACCCAGAGCTGGACCATGATCCACGCGCTGACCCGCCAGGAAAGCCAGTTCGCCCAGAACGCGGTCAGCCATGCCGGCGCGCGCGGGCTGATGCAGCTGATGCCCGGGACCGCGCGCGAGCAGGCGGGCAAGATGGGGCTGTCGTATTCGCCCGACGCGGTGATGGGCGATCCCAATTACAACATGCAGCTGGGATCGGGCTATTTCGGGCGGATGATGGACTATTTCGGCGGCAGCTATCCTTTGGCCATCGCCGCCTACAACGCGGGCGCGGGCAACGTGAACAAGTGGCTGCGCGCCAACGGCGATCCGCGCACCGGATCGATCAGCTGGGTCGACTGGATCGAGAAAATCCCGCTCTACGAAACCAAGAATTACGTTCAGCGCGTGATCGAGAACGCGGTGGTCTACAGCCACCTCAATCCCGAACGCGCGACGTACAAGGGCGCTAATCCGGCAAGTTTCTATCTGGGCAAGCGGACGCCGGGGTGAGGCTGGCATTGGCGCGCGTGCTTCGACAGGCTTAACATGAGCGGGTAATTGTGAGTCGGGTCAGCAAAGAATGCCGCTCAGCCTGAGCTTGTCGATGGCCGCGCTCTGCTCCTAGTTACACGCTGCGTTGCCATGACCCTCAACACCAATCCCATCACCCCCGCCGGTCTCACAGCCCTGCGCGCGCGCTACGATCACCTTCTGGGGACCGAGCGTCCGCAGATCGTTGAAGTGGTCAGCTGGGCCGCGGGCAACGGCGACCGCAGCGAAAATGGCGACTACATCTATGGCCGCAAGCGGCTGCGCGAGATCGATCGCGAGCTTTCGCACCTGGCGCGGCGGATGAAAGCAGCGCGGGTGCTCGATCCGGCAAACCAACCCGACCGGACTCGCGCCTTTTTCGGCGCCATCATCGAGCTTGCCGACGAAAGCAACCACCAGCTAACGATTACGCTTGTCGGCGACGATGAGCAGGATGCATCGGTGGGCAGGATAGGATGGTCGAGCCCGCTGGCCCGCGCGCTGCGCGGCACCGCGGTCGGCGATTTGCGCCGGGTCAGTCTGCCAGGGGGCGGAAAGGAATGGGAAGTGACGGCAATCCGGTATCCCGTACAACCCGCATGAAGTTTGCGCTCGCACTAACCAGCCTGACACTCGCCGCCAGCCCCGCATTGGCTCGCGACAGCCTGGGCATGTTCAAAAACTGGGGCGCGTTTCGCGATGTCGGGGTGCCGCGATGCTACGCCATCATCTTGGCCTACAAGCCTGCGGGCGCGAAAGTCGAATATCAGGCTTATGCCGACGTCGGGCACTGGCCCAAGCGAGCCCTGCGCAATCAGGTCCATTTTCGCCTGTCGAAGCGGCTTGCCGCCAACGCGCCGATCCGGCTGCGGATCGATACGCAAGATTTCATGCTGGCCGGTGGCGGCGGCGATGCCTGGGCCGCAGATCGGCGGATGGACGCGGCGATTGTCGCCGCCATGCGCTCAGCCAAAGCGATGCGGGTGCGGGCGCGGGCAGCCGACGGTCGCGAGATCAACGATTTCTACGACCTGCCCGGCGCCGCCAGCGCGATCGACGCCGCCGCGCTGGGTTGCGCCGCGGTTCGCTAAATATCCGGCGCTGAATGCGAAACGGGCCGAGGTTTCCCCCGGCC
>JANMQW010000039.1:0-5486 GCA_031370725.1 Novosphingobium sp. | reverse complement strand
CGATTTGGACCACTCCATCCTCAACGAAAGAGTTTTCCCCATGGCCAAGCGCGTCCTCATCATCGCCACCGACGGTTTCGAGCAATCCGAACTGATGGATCCAAAAGCTGCGCTCGAAGCGGCCGGGTTCGAAACCGTGGTCGCCAGCCCCAAATCGGGCGAGATCAAAGGCTGGCACGAGGCCAACTGGGGCCAGAGCGTGCCGGTCGATGCGGCCTTGGACGAGGTCAGCGAAGGCGATTTCGACGCGCTGCTGCTTCCCGGCGGTCAGATGAACCCCGATATCCTGCGGATGGACGAACGGGTCATCGATCTGGTCGAAGACTTCAACGATGCGGGCAAGCCGATCGCCGCGATCTGCCACGCACCGTGGCTGCTGATCGAGGCGGACATCGTCGATGGCAAGACCGTAACGAGCTGGCCCTCAGTCCAATCGGACTTGCGCAACGCCGGGGCCAACGTGGTGGATCAGGAAGTAGCGATCGACGGCAACCTGATCACCAGCCGCAAGCCGGACGATATTCCTGCATTCAACAAGGCGTTGATCGCGGCGCTGGCGGAGTAGGCCAACCTCAAATCCGCTGCATGTTCACCGCGTCCCCGGGAATCCGCACCTCCAGCCCGTCCAGTTCGTGCGTTAGAAAAATCTGGCACGACAGGCGGCTGGTGCGGGTGACCTGGGCGGCGAGGTCGAGCATGTCCTCCTCGTCGTCGACCGCGGGCGGGAGACGCTCGAACCACTCGGGGGCGACGATCACGTGGCAGGTCGAGCACGCCATTTGCGCTTCGCAGGTGCCCTCAAGCGGCATCCCGGCGGCCTGCCCCACCTCGAGCAAGCGTTCGCCTGCGCGCGCCTGCGTCTTCACTCGCTCGCCCGAGGGAGTGACGAATGTAACCGCGACCACGCTCATGTTCCCTGAGCCGCAGCCGCGGCGAGAAGGATAGCGGCAGCTTCGGATACCTGGACGTCGGTGGTGTAGCGCCCGAAGCCCAGGCGGATCGAACTCTTTGCCTGAGCATCGCTGAGCCCCAGCGCCCGCAGCACATGGCTTGGTCGTCCAGACCCGCTGGCGCAGGCCGATCCGGCGCTGAAGGCGATTTCGCGGCAGTCGCTCATGAGCCGAGCGACGTCGAGCCCATCTTTGCGCAAGTTCAGATTGCCTTTCCAGCGCGCGGTCGCGCTGCCGTTCAGGGTCCAGTCGGCGAAAGCTTCGCGCAAAGATGTCCACAGCCTGTCCACAAGCTGTCCATCGCTTTCCCGACAGGCGATGGCAAGCGCTGCGGCGGCGCCAAACCCTGCGCACAGCGCCGGGCTGAGCGTTCCCGAGCGTAGCCCCTGCTCCTGCCCGCCACCGTGGGCGATCGGGCGCAGCTCCACGCCATCGCGCACCCACAGCGCGCCGATGCCTTTGGGGCCGTGGAGCTTGTGCGCGGATATGGCGATCAGGTCGGCATCGGGAGGCACAAGCTTGCCCGCGCCCTGCACTGCATCACACAGGAACAGCGCGCCCGCCGCCTTGGTGCGCGCGGCCAGCGCCGCGACCGGCTGGATGGTGCCGATCTCGTTGTTGACCTGCATTACCGCAACCATTTCAACGCCGTCGGGCAAGGCCACGCCTGGATCGACCAGGCCTTCGCCATCGACTGGCAACACCATCGTCGCCGGATCGGCGAAGCGCGCGGTATCGAGCACCGCAGCATGCTCGGTCGCCGATACCGCCAGCCGCTTCGCCCTGCTGCCCAGGATCGCCAGATTGAGCGCCTCGGTCGCGCCCGAGGTGAAGACCACGCGTCCACCCGGTGGAAACAGCCCCGCCACCTGCTCGCGCGCCGCCTCGACCGCCGCCGCCGCCGCTCGTCCGGGGCGGTGGGGACTATGCGGATTGGCAAACCCCACTTCGTCCGGCCCCGCCAGCCACGGCAGCATTGCCTCGCGCGCCTCGGGTGCCAGTGGCGTGGTGGCTTGATAGTCGAGGTAAATCATCTTCCCTGCCTTAGCCGCCCAGAGCCATCGCCAGCCACACTTCGCGAAACCGCTCAATATCCGAGGTGGTGGTCGTCCAACCCAGGCTGACGCGGATCGTACGGTCGGCGAG
Organism: Novosphingobium sp.; assembly: GCA_031370725.1. Lineage (GTDB taxonomy): Bacteria > Pseudomonadota > Alphaproteobacteria > Sphingomonadales > Sphingomonadaceae > Novosphingobium. The sequence continues at coordinate 3,390 of JANMQW010000039.1, read as the reverse complement.
GTCGTCGTCCACCCCCATCGCGGTCAAAACGTGGCTGCGGCGCAGGCTTCCCGACGAACAGGCGCTGCCCTGGCTGACCGCGATCCGCGCCATGTCGAACCGCATCAGCTGGGCGCTGCCCGACAGTCTAGGCATCGCGATGGCGTGGATATACGCGGTCGGCGTGTCCAGGCGGTCTCCCAGCCATGTGCCGCCGGCAGCGCGGACATCGTTGGCAAAGCGCATCATCGCGTCATAAGGGCCCTGTGGCAGATAGGGGTAGGTACAATCCTCCAGCGCCGCTGCCATACCCAGAATCCCCGGCAGGTTTTCGGTTCCGCGGCGATACCCCCGCTCGTGCCCCCCCTCTGGCGCGAGCATCTCGAATTCGCGGACCAACAGCGCCCCCACCCCAATCGGCCCGCCGAACTTGTGCGCCGCAACGATAGCCATGTCGATTTCGAGCGGCATGGGATACTTCCCAGCGTTCTGCGCCACATCGCACACAACCAGCCCGCCCGCCTCGTGGACGCTGTCGACCAGATCGCCCAGGTTTTGCGAATTGCCGGTCTCGGAATTTATCCGCTGAATCGCAACCACGGGCTGGGTCGCGCGGGCCAGAGCCGCCTCCATCCGCTCTTGATCGACCGCCCCGTCGGCCAGCACCGCCAGCCTTGGCGCTCCGGGAGCGGCAGCGAGCAGCGCGTCGTGCTCGACCCCGCTGACAAAGCGTTCGCTGGCGTTGGCGCGGCTCATCGCAATCGCTGCGGCTTCGCTCGCGCCGCTGGTGAAGATGACCTCACCATCCCACTTGAAGGCTGCGGCGATGCGTTCGCGGGCGTCTTCCAGCGCGGCGCGCGCGGCGCGCCCGGCCTGGTGCGGGCTCGACGGGTTGGCCCATTGCGCGAAACCCTCGCGCATCGCTTCGCCCGCCGCGGGGCGCAGCGGCGTCGTCGCGGCGTGGTCGAGATAAATGTTGGCAGTCATCGCATATCGCCCCATCGCGGGCGCACTGTGTCCTTCAAGTTGCTTTCGCAAGGTTCGTTTCTATATAGCGCCAGCGTCTTATCCAGTCCCGTTGCGCACCTTTGCGCCGGATCGCACACCAGGAACCTGCATGCCCGCTGTTATTTTTCCCGGTCCTGAAGGCCGTCTCGAAGGCCGTTTCCAGCCATCCGCCAGGCCCCGCGCGCCCGTTGCGATGATCCTTCACCCGCATCCTCACGGCGGCGGGACGATGAACGACCGGATCGTCCAGGCGCTTTACAAAACTTTCGTCGCGCGCGGGTTCGCCACGTTGCGCTTCAATTTCCGCGGCGTGGGTCGCAGCCAGGGCAGTTTCGACAACGGGATCGGCGAACTCTCCGATGCCGCCGCCGCGCTCGATTGGGTCCAGTCGATCCACCCCGAAGCGCAGACCACCTGGATCGCCGGGTTCAGCTTTGGCGCGCTGATCGGGATGCAGTTGCTGATGCGGCGGCCTGAGATCCGCGGATTCATCTCGATCAATCCCCCCGCCAACATGTATGATTTCAGCTTCCTGGCGCCCTGCCCTGCGAGCGGAATCGTCGTCCAGGCCGCGCAGGATACGGTGGTTACCCCCAACGCGGTACAGAAGCTGGTCGACAAGCTGCGGACCCAGAAGCATATCACCATCCATCACGACGAAATTCCGCGCGCCAACCATTTCTTCGAGAACGAGATCGGTGACATGATGCACTCGGTCGACAACTACCTCGACATGCGCCTGTCACCCGATTCGCCGATCAAGTGACGAAAGCCCTTGGCCGCATCGCGGCCTAGACCTTTCGTCATCCCCGCAAAGGCGGGATCCAGCTGACCGAATTGCGTCCGCTTGGCCAAAGCTGGGTTCCCGCTTTCGCGGGAATGACGACGGGCATTAGAGTTCATCCGCACCCTTCTGCGCCGGCGCCTCGCCCGAGGCGTCGGGCAGGGTCCAGATCCCGACGTTGATCAGCATCACCACCGCGAGCAGCACCATCAACAGAGGGCGCTGACGCTCGCCACGGCTACGCCACAGGTAAGCTGCGCCCGCCAGCATGACGAGCGCGGCCAGCATCAGCAGCGACAGGGCAACGTCCATCGCAGGCGTTCAGAGGCGGCTGCCGAGGACCGATCCGAGGATCGAGCCCAGCCCGCCGCCCATTCCGCCGCCGCCTTGGTTTCCTGCCATCGAACCCAGCACCGATCCGATGATACCGCCCAGTCCGCCGCCACCCTGGGTCGAGCGCGACGACAGGTAGCCCCCGACCAGCATCGCCAGGATTGGCAGCATCTTCTTGAGCATCGCCGGATCGAGCCCCGAACTTTGCGCGGCGTGGCCCGCGACCTGGCGGCTGACGTCCTTCGATCCGAAGATCTGGCCAAGAATGGAATTGCCCTTGTCAATTTCAGTTGGCTCTGGCGCAATCACGTTGCTGGCCAGCGCGCCCCCGCCAAGCTGGGTGAGGATATCGGCCAGGCCCCCGCCAGAACCCGCGGGCACCGCTCCTTCGGGCGTGGTCTGCTGGCCCATCCCGTGAAGGATCGCGGGGAGCAGTGCTCCGGCCCCGCGCTCGGCGTCGGCAGGCGAAATCCCAAGCTGACTGGCGATGGCGTCGATGCCGCCTTGCGAGCGGAGGATATCTGTAAGGTTCACGGCGAATCTCCGGTGCGATGATGGCATGGACTTGGTAGAGGGTCTTGCGGCCCGCACCATACTACAACGGAACCGAAGCCCGCGCACCGCGCTTAGTCAACGGGCCATTCGGCAGAACCAGGAGCAGATGTCATGGGTATCTTCAGTTCGATCAAAGATGCGATCTTCGGCCACAAGGCCCAAGCCGCGACGCCACCGGCCAGCGCCATGCCCGAAGGCGGCACGACAATCGCTCCGCAGCCGCAGCCGACTGCGCCGAGTGCGGTCTCCGACGTCGATGTCGAGGCCAACCTGGCCGAGATGGGGCACGGCAAAAACCTCAACTGGCGGACTTCGATCGTCGACCTGATGAAGCTGCTGGGGATCGATTCGAGCCTCGACAACCGCAAGGAGCTCGCGCGCGAGCTGGGCTACACCGGCGATCTCGAAGGCAGCGCAGAGATGAACCTGTGGCTGCACAAGGCAACTATGAAGGAACTGGCCAAGAACGGCGGCAAGGTCCCGGCGACGTTGACTGACTAGACTTCCAGCGCGTGGATTTCGGCGCGGCGGCGGTCTCCGTCGCGCCGGACCACCAGCGCCGAATACTCAGGCACCTCGATCCAGGTGGCGATGTCGCGGGTCAGCGGTTCGGATGCGACGATGATGCTGTCTGCGCTCGCCGCGCCGCCGACCAGCTTCCACTCGTCGGCGTGCAGGCCATAGTTGCGCCCGAACGTGTACCACATCGACAGGAACTGCATCGTGCCTTG
>JANMQW010000022.1:0-9167 GCA_031370725.1 Novosphingobium sp. | reverse complement strand
GATCAGCTTCCTGCTGCCGGTGCTGCTGCTGCTGCTCAACCGCGCCGGGATCGTCACCCGGGCGCAACTGGCCGGAGCGCGGCGCTATGTGATCGTCGCGATCTTCGCGGTGGCTGCAGTAGCGACCCCGCCCGACGTGGTCTCGCAGCTGATGCTGGCAATCCCCCTGCTGTTCCTGTTCGAAGGCTCGCTGCTGATCATGCGCTTCACCGAACGCAGCGACGCCAAGCGCAAGGCGGCAGAGGCGGCGGTGGAGGCGAGTAGCGAGACCGTTCCCTAAGCCAACTCAGCCCTTCTTGTCGTCCGCGGTGCGGTACCAGATCATCTCCGATTTCCACCCCTGGGCCTTGGCGGTCGAGAGGAAGCGGTTGACCCATGACGGGCTGACTTCGCCGGGTCCCTTTTCCAGCAGGGTCGGGTCGAACGGACCTTTGCCCTTGAGCAAGAGGATGCCCGACCAGCCCTTGTGATCGGTGGTCAGCTTGAAGCTGGTCACGCCGGGGCGCGGAGTGGTGGTGATGAACTGGCCCAGCTCGCTTTTGCTTTTGATCAGCGGAGTAATCGCACCGGTTTCTTCCATGCCTAGCAGCGCGAAATCGTCGGCGAAACCGTTGGTGTCGATCTCGATCTCGGGATCGGCGGCCAGCGTCCCGCCCTGGGTGCTCATCTCATACTGGCGCTTGGTGGTGTTGAGCCGCGCGCCCTGATAGTCGCGGACTTGGCGAAACGCGTCGATCGGGCTGCAATCGGTTGGCGCGATCTGCTTCACGTCGGAGAAGTCGATGTCTCCCGCCTTGAGTCCGGCTTTTTCGAGGACGAAGCCGACGTCGGCCTTGGCCTTGTCGGGTTTTCCCGAAACTCCGCGCAGCGCGACATCGACGGTGTTGTCGCGCGCCTGGACGCTGCCGACGTCGAGCCAGCTGCACGGCACATCGCGCAGGCCGGTGGCGAGCGCCGCGGTTGCCGCGCCCTGTGGATCGCTCGGCCCGCGCCCGAATATGAAGTAACCACCCGCCGCCAATGCCAGCAGCGCTGCCGCTCCCCCGCCGACGAGCATGCCGCTGTTGCTCTTCCGGGTTGGCTCCAGCGCCGACTGGAAGTGGACCCGGGTGGCCTGATCGAACGGGGTTCCGTCGCCGCCGTGCCCCGCGATCTCGGCCAGAACTGCGTCCATGGAGCGCAGCCGGTCGGCCGGATCGGGCTGGAGCATCTTGGTCAGGATGGGGCGCAGTTGTTCGGGTGCGGCCGCCAGATCGGGGACTACCTTGCGCTTTTCAAAGGCGTCGGCGAGGCTGCCGCCCATGTCGACGTCTTTCTTCTGCGCCACCGCCAGCATCACCAGCGCCAGGCTGTAAACGTCAGACCACGGGCCGACCGAGCGCCCGTACGAGCCGAGTTGCTCGGGCGCGACGTAACCGAGTTTGCCCGCAAACCCATCGCCGACGATCGTTTTGGCCCCGGCGTCGAGATCCTTGGCGATCCCGAAGTCGATGATCTTGGCATCCTTCAATCGTCCGCCATCGAGCAGGACGTTATCGGGCGAAATGTCGCGGTGGACCGCGTCGAGTTCGTGCGCTGCGCCCAATGCCGCAGCAAGCCGCTTGAGCAGGGTGATCTGGTCTTCGGGGGTGGCGTCGAGCGTCTTGAGTTCGTCCGACAGGTTCACCCCATCAACGAATTCGGTGACGATATAGGTCACGCCAAGCTGAGGTTCGCGCCCCAGCATGCGGTACTGGACGAGGCCCGGATGGCGCAGCCGGGTGAGAGTCTTGGCTTCTTTCGAGAACATCGCCTGGACCAGTGGATCGGCGGCGAGGTGCGGCAGCATCACCTTGATCGCGACGCGATCGTCTTCGGCGTTGACGTTCACGCCCTCGAACACCTCGCCCATTCCGCCGCGCGCGATGAACCGGCGGACCTCGTAGGTGTGGTTGAGGATATCGCCGATCTGGATCCGCCGCGCCTGATGGGGCGAGGGCATCGCCTGCGCAGCCGACATTGCGGTGTGAGACGCGGGAGGAGGTGCGGGTGGTTCGACCGGCGCGGGAGCTTCGGCGACCGGTTCGACGGGCGGTGGGGCCGGAGGGGAGGCAGTGACCGGCTCTGCGGCGACCGGCTCTACGGCGACCGGCTCTACGGCGACTGGGGCTGCCGCACCGGGCATGTCGCCTGGCGCGATAAAGCGGGTTCGTTCGTCGTCACCGCCACCGGCGCCAGGCGAAAAGATGGTGGCTTCATCCTTGCCCGCGGGCGGGGTATCCTTGCTGTCGTCGTTCATCGAGCGCTCCCCTCGCCGGCGAGGACCAGCATCGTCGGTTCGCTGGCGTAGACCAAGACCACCGTGACGTTGTCGGGCGCGCCGCGTTCGAGGCTCGCCTCGATCAGTTGCTGCGCCCCGGCACTGCCGTGTTCTTGCAGGATAGCGGCGATATCGGCGTCATCGACCACCCCGTGCAGCCCGTCGCTGCACAGCAGGAACAAGTCGCCTTTGACCACGAGATCGCGGATCGCATCGACCTGGAGCTCGGCCTGCACGCCCACCGCACGCGCCAGAACATGGCGCATCGGGTGATCGGCGGCTTCCTCGGGGGTGAGCATTCCGCGGTCCATCAGGTCCTGGACCTGACTGTGATCGCGGGTCAGCTGGATCAGCTGGCCATCACGATAGAGGTAAGCGCGGCTGTCGCCCGCCCACATCACCGCGAATTCGCCATCGCGCACCACGAGCGCGACCACGGTCGATCCCATCATTTTGCCCGCCTCGCGGCTGGCGGCGAAGATCCGATCGTTGGCGGCGTGGATCGCATTGCCCAGCGCGTCGCAGGCCGGCTCGAGCCCTTCGGGGATCGTCGCTGCGCGCGTCGCCTCGACGATCGCCTGGCTGGCGAAGCGGCCATTGTCGTGCCCGCCCATCCCGTCGGCTACCAGCCACACCTGCTGTTGGGGCAGACTGGCGTGACAATCCTCGTTCTCGGCCCGGGCAAGGCCGGTATCGGTCAGCGACACGTCCTCGATCCGCAAGTTCGAATTCATCCGGTGCGCCCCCTCACGCGGCCAATTCCAGCATTCTCTCTATCAGACCATCGGGAAAACGCCCGGTCATTTCAATCCTTGTGCCATCATCCGCTTCGATCGCCCAGACCGATTGCGTCGGAAGTGGGCCAGACCCGCGATCGGCGACTACCGAGCCGAGCGCCAGCGCCAGCTGATCGGCGTCCCACCCCTCGCTGAACGTGGTGAAGACCAGCTCAAGCGCGGCCAGCGCGACCTCGTGCGCGGTATCGGAACCTATGGCCGGAGCGGCGACGAGGATCGGAAAGCGCCGCCCGACCTTATCGACCGACAGGCACAGCGCCCCGCCGCTCCACGCTCCCGCGGCGTCGCAATCGACGAAATACCATGGCGGCGCCTGGACATAGCGGACGTCGAAATCGGCGAAGCGTTCGCGCGCGCGGGCGACCTCGACCGAAAGCCAGTCGTCCAGCAGGATGTGCGTTGCATGGTCGAGCCCGCGCGAAATGAAATCGCCGTGCGCGGGGATTTTGCCGAACAGCCATGCGCCCGCAGGCCGCAGCGTATCGCCCAGCGTTCCCGCCGTCTCGTCGCGCCGCGGCCCTGAGGCGGACGAGAATATCTTCACCCGGTGCGACTTTTGCCGGGGGGTGCCTGGGCAGCTGGGTTCGAAGGAGTCTCGACCTGCCAGCTGACTTGCGCGGCGGGCGCGGGATCGCGCTTCTGCGCCATATAGTTCATCACGATCAGGCCCAGCAGCACGACCGTCACCACCCCGATGCCAACCAGCGAGGTGATCAGCCGCTTGCGCTGCGCCTCACGCGCGATACGCCCGGTCTGGACCAGCCCGGCTTCGCGGAACACCACTTCGCGCAGCAGGCGGTTGAGGAAATAGGTCTTGCCCGATTCGCTGGTGGCCTCCTGCGGCTTGGCATAGATTTCGGCGACGCCCGAGAGCAGCCGGTCGAGCGGCGCGCCTTCCTGCACCCCGCTGGTGAAGTAGAACCCGCGCAAAGCACCGATCGCCTCGCCCGGGCCGAACGCCCCGCCGACGAACCGCGACAGGCGTGAACGCAGCGAGGCGAGCTGGGCGGGATAACCCAGGATAAGGCTGCGCCGGGTGGCATCACCTTCCTCGCTCAGCCGCTTGGCCTGGCGCGCGCCTTGGGCGGAGACGAACCGGTCGAACGCGGCGACGATTTCGTTCTGGTCGAACGGCGCGTCGGGGTCTTTGAGCGTCACCCCCAGCACCGCGCGGCGGCCCTGCGCATCGAGATCGTCGTAGAACTCGATGAATCCGGCGAGCAGATCGACTTTGGTCAGCAACAGGTAGATGGGCGTCGCAACGTCGAGCGTGCGGCGCAGCTCGATCAGGCGGTGGCGGACGCTGGAGGCGTGGCGATCGACCCCGGCGAGGTCGGCCTTGAGCAGCTCATCGACGCCCAGCGCGATGATCACCCCGTTGATCGGCTGCTTGGGCCGGTTGGCCTTGAGCTGGCCGAGCAGGCTGCGCCAGCCCTGCGAATCGGCGGACGCATCCGAATCCTGACTGGTATAGCGGCCCGCAGTATCGACGATCGCGGCCTCGTCGGCGAACCAGAAGTCGAGGTTACGGGTGCCGCCGATGCCTTTAAGCGACTGATCGGAGAACGGAAAGCGCAAGCCCGAATTGAGGAGCGCGGTGGTTTTGCCCGCACCCGGTGGGCCGATGATCACGTACCACGGGCGGCTGTAAAGATAGTCGCGCTGGCCGCCAGAGGCCTGCTTGAACTGCTGGATCGCCTCGCCCATCCGCTGTTGGACGACCGCATTCTCGGCCGCGCCCGAGGCGGTGGCGAGCTGGTTGGCGATCGAATCGTTGGCCAGCTTGGCGTTGCGCCGCCGCAGAAACGCCGCGATCGCCCAGGCCACAAGCACCACCGCAGCCAGTCCGCCGCGGATCGCCACTGCGGCCATCGCCGGGAGCAGAATTGGAAAACCGAACCGGATCAGGATCGCCAGCGCGATCGCCAGCAGTCCAGTGACCGCGGTCCAGTTGTTGAGGAAGCCTTTCACGCTCCGCCTCCCATCACCCGCAGCAGCGCGTAGACCGCCAGCACCAGCACCAGCGCGCCCGCCCCGGCCAGTGCGATCACGTTGGCCGCCCCGACTTTCCCCAACGGCGCGTCATAACCGACCCATTGCGGCGAGACGAAGCGCATCGACAGCGCCTTGATGTGATCGATCCCGGCGTAAATTCGCGTGGTCATTTCGCTCAATCCGGCGCGGCCGTTTTCGGCGCTGCGGAACTTGCCCTGATACCCCGCCGCGATGCAGGCGTGCGCCAGCTCGATGATGTCGGCGTTGTCCTCGGGCTCCTTGAGTGCGACATCGATCTCTTTCCAGATCGCCTCCTCGTCGCGGTCGGCACCGAATTCGCTGGTCAGTGAGGGGCCGGTCCACGGCGCGGCGCCATCCAGATTGGGCAAGTTGGTGGCGATATCATCGATCGTCGCGGCGAGCAGCGCGCGCGCAGTGCGGCGGGTCTCGTCGGGATACAATGGCGTGATCGCGCGGTCGTAGGCGAGCAGCGCATCGCTTGCCGCGCGCTCGAAATCGGCCATCGCGATCCGCGCCCGGCCTGAACGTATGCTCGCCGCCAGCGCCAGCACGGGTCCGGCCTCGGTCACCAGCGGCGCGCGCGATTCGCGCGGGGTCGAGGGTACGGGGAAGCCCTCGTCGGTCAGCCGCGGCCCGGACGGGCGCGGCGGCGGTGGAGCAGGGGGCGCTGCAATCGGGGCCGCCGCAATCGGGGCCGCCGCAATCTGGGCCACAGCGACCGGAGGTGCAGCAATCGGGGCCGCTGTAACCGGTGCCTGGCTGGCTTTGGGTGCAGGCGCGGCGGGTGCAGGCGGGGCAACAGGCGCTGCGGGCTGGAACTGAGTCTGGAGACCAGCCAGCGGCGAAGGCCGGAACACGGTCCGGTTGCCACCTGCATTGGGGTCACCCGCATTTGAGCCACCTGTATTGGGATCGTCTGCGCCGCCGCTCATTTGCGTTCCTTTCGTCACACCGCCCTCGTGCGAAGGCACCTTGTCGACCCGGCAGCCCGGCATCTGGCGCGCCGGTGGTTATGGGCGAGAGCAGGCCGGAACGGACCAATCACCACACCGTCAGTCGGTGCGGCGAGACTTTATTCCGGACGTGGCCACAGGACACCCCTGCCAACCCCCACGCTGTGCTTTTAAGCACAGCTTTCGCCAATCCGAAAGGCAGGTTATAGTCTTGGCAGCGTCCTTTTTGGGGCGTGGCGAAAGGGGGAGCGCAGCACACGATGGCGCCAAGCGAATCGTTCGACCCGCGAACGTGGCAAGCGCGCGGTTCCGCGTCGGCCAATAAGCTGGTTACCGCGCTCAAACCAGCTGCGGCGGCGCCTGTGGCGATGGCGAATTCCGCAAGTTCGCATCGTTGGTGGCTCGGCCCGGCGTTGAGCCTGGCGATCTTGGCGGGCGGCGCGCTGGCGGCTTATGAAACGCGCGGCGATGCGCCTGCGGCTCAAGCCGCCGCGTCAGACCAATGAGACTTCGCGCGGCGTCTTCGAACGGCTGAACACAGGCAGCAGGGGTACCACCAGCGCGGCCAGCACCAGGGTCATTGCAATGCTGGCGTTGAGCCCTTCTGCGGTTCCGCCCCACATGGGCATTCCGACCAAATCGTAGTTTGCCAGCGCGCCAAGATCGTCCACGCCAGGATTGGGATCGAGCCCGAACACTATCGATTCGCTCGCATTCCATGCGAAATGTGCGGCCATTGGTGCGAGGATACCATTGCTGCGCACTGCTAGAAGTCCGAACCACAAGCCTCCCACCATCAGGTTGGCGAGACTGACGACGTCCGCTTCGGCACCTCCGGCCCACCAGTGAAACCCCGAGAAAGCGAACGCTGAGAGCAAAATGGCCCACGACGAGCCGAGCATGTCCTGAAGAGCGCTCAGCAGCCAGCCCCGAAACAGCAACTCTTCGGCGGTCACACCGAGCAGCACGATTGCCGTGCTTAAAAGCAGATAGTTCTGCGCCTGCGGCTCGATCGCCACCCGGATCAGACCCCCGTTGAGCCACGCGTAGAACACGCACGTCGCCAAGCCACCCGACCCGATAAGCAAGCCCACCAGTATCCATCTAAACGGATTTTCGCCTGCTCGAAGAACGCGGTGTCGGCCGAGTAGACCCAACAATAAGCTCAAAATAATCAGCGGAACAAACAGAATTGTATAAAACAGCACGTTGCCAGTTATTAGAGAATCAACTGTGATCCTCTCACTGATCGCATCACGGACCGGCCCATAAACCGCAAAAAGTGCCACAAAAAGGCCGAAGGCGATAATGGCCCAATCGACGAAAGCAGACCTGCGCTGCGCCATGTCTCCGCCCAAGTGGACCCCCTTCAGTTGCCTACCGCGCCCCGACCGCCACCGCGGACCCTATCAACTGGGCCTGCGCTTGTCCCGAAATCAGCGCCTTGTTGGCGTCGCCGACGATAAAGAATGCGCCCCAGTAGATCGGGTGCGAGCTTGCCCGTTCGTTCATGATCGCGAGCTGGGCGCTTTGCAGCGCATCGCCGATCGTCCCGGCCCGCGCGGCTCGATAGAAGTCCTCGATCAGCGCCTCGCTCTCGCCCTCGTTCGAAATCGGCCAGTACGTGGTCAGCACCGCGCGGGCGTTGGCGGCCAGGAACGCGCGGACCAAGCCTTCGAGCGTGTTGCCGGCTTCCTCCTGCCCCGCCGCGCGCGCCTCGGCCTGGCTGACCCCGCTGGCGGTCTCGCACGCCGACAGCACGACCAGGTTGGCATCGAGCCGCAGCCGCGCAATTTCGTTGAAGCTGAGGATCCCGTCCGACCCTTCATCGCCCATGCTGGTTACCAGCGCTGGCGGCGATTTGGCGCAGCCCCACTGGCCTTCGGTAAGGCCATGCGTGGCGAAGTGGAGCACCTGGAACTGATCGAGATCGGTGCGCTTGAGCACTGCGCTGTCGCTGAACGCGGCGTCGGTCAGCATCGGCGTTTCGCGCAGGCCCAGCGCGTTGCCCGCGCGGACCAGCTCTTTCTTGTCGATCGGCGCCAGCTCGCGGCTGAGCATTGCAATGGTCTTGAGCTCGACCTGGCAGCCGCTGCCCACGGTCACCATAGTGCCGTCCGCCTGCCCCGCCATCGGGATCGGCACGTGTTCGGCAAAGCCCATGAACGGCAATGGCGCGTTGGAGGCAGGCAGCCCCCGCGCCACCAGTAGCGACCGCGGGCTCAGTGCCGATGACAGCGTGACCCGGCGCGCAAGGAAGTTGGTCCGCGTGTAATCGTAGGGATCGCGCGCGCGCGTCGCCTTGAAGTCATCGACGCTCGCCTGATCGGTGACCAGCACGCCCAGCGGCAACCGCTCGAGCGGACCCGAGGGATCGACGATCAGCGATGTGGCCGCGAGCATGCGGTTCTCGACCGGCCCGGCAACCAGCTGGAACAGCGCCCGCGCCGCCCCGACATCAAAGATCGGCAGCTTGTCATACCCGCCGTCGATCGAGGAACGGGTGCGGTTAGCCAATGCATCGAGCGTCGTGTTGTTGCGCGCGACCCGATAGATTTGCGCGCCTTCGCCGTCGATCAGGATTCCGAAAGCATAGTTGCGCACTTCAGTCAGCTTGAAGAACGCCTCACCCGGGCGCAGTGCTTTGGCGATCTGGGCGACCGTCACCGGGCTATCATCGACCGCGCTGAACGAGGAATTGGCCTGGAGTTCGGAATCGATCTGGACCAGCCGTCCTTCCAGCGCCTCGCGCTGTTCGTCGAGCGTCTTGGCGGTGGTCGCCTGATCGTTAGGGATCGCCGCGATCTGATAGCGCAGCTTGGTGATCTCGCGCTCGACCTCGTCGCGGTCCTGGACTTTGGCGGCGAGCGCGCCGTTGGCGGTAATCACCGACTGGAGCTGGACGAACTGCCGCGCCACCGCCGGATCGCCGACCGACTGGATCGCGCGGAAGAACTTCTCGGCCGATTCGGGCGAGCGAGTCCGTCGCGATTCGGAAACCAGCAAGTCGAGGTACTGTTCGAGCGCGGGGGGCAGCAGCGATCCGGCGGCGTTGGACGAGATCAGCGCATCGACCGCCTTGTCGAATTCGGCCATCACCTC
>JANMQW010000428.1:0-2135 GCA_031370725.1 Novosphingobium sp. | reverse complement strand
GGCCACTGCGCAGGCTGGCGGATATTGAGCGCCTTGATGTCGGACCAATACGCTTCGGTATAGTGCCGGGCGATGTCCCAGATCGACTGCGCGCGTTCTGCTGCGGCTTTCTCCAGCTTGTCCTCGCCAGCATCGGCATCGTCGGTCAGATGGCCTACATCGGTGATGTTGATGACGTGGGTGAGCCTGTAGCCCTTCCAGCTCAGCGTGCGCCCCAGCACGTCGGCGAACACATAGGCACGCATGTTGCCGATGTGGGGATAGTTGTAGACCGTCGGCCCGCACGTATAGACCCGGGCCTCGCCGGGATTGACGGGCGTGAAAGTCTCAAGCTGCCGGGTCAGGCTGTTGAACAGCTTGAGCGGGGCGCCTGTATGGGTGTCGTCGGACATCCGCTGCCTTTGCCCGCTGGTCTGTCTCGCGGTCAAGGTCAGCCGCTTCCCAAAGCCAACCTCGTCATCCCACCCAGGCGGGTATCCATCTCCAAGCGTTGCCCCAAGCCCCAACTTCAGGAGATGTGTTCCCGCTTTCGCGGGAATGACGAGTGCGTTTTGAAGCAGCTACCCCGCCGGCGGCTTGTCGCACTTGGTCTTGTCGTCCTCCTCGCACGGGTCGTCGCCGGTCCCGGCCTCGGGGACGAGGAAATCGTCGTTGCCCGATCCGGTCACCGGCTCATCGATCACCCCTTCGAAGCCGAGCGGCTCGAGGCGGTTGATCAGGATCAGATTGCCCTCGCCAATGGCATCGCCGCTGTCGAGATTGGTGCCGCGGCCGATTTCGTCCTCAAGCAGGTCGCGCAGCGGGTCGAACTGCGGGGTGCCGCAAGTCGCGGTGAACAGGCGGCAGCCGTTGACGGTGGAAAGATCGTCGAACCCGCCGGTCACCTGCACCGCGCGCAACGCGGTCAGCCCGGTCTGCCCCGCGACGGTGCCGTTGATGACGATCAGCGGCCTGCCGCCCGAGCTTGTGGTGCTTTGGTTTGTACCCGAGGTGTTGATCGCGAAGCTATCTGCAACGAAGCCGCGCCGCACATCGAACGTCTGGCCGAGCGCGGTGTTCTGAATCAGCACCCGCCCGCTCGCGGCAATCGCGATCGATCCGGCCTCAAGCAGTGTCCGCCCGTCACTAACTCCGTCGTTCTGGGCGAGGCGCAAGTTGATCGCGTTGCCATCCATCCCGACGATCGCGGTGCGCGCGGCAGCGGTCAGCGCGGACAGTTCGCCGGTGGTGATTGCCAGCGTGCCGCCATGGCCCGATCCTTCGATCAGGCGCACCGATCCCGCGCCCGCGTCGAGGGTCAGCGATCTGCTGGTCAGCCGCAGCGTGTTGCCCGCAGCGTTGCCCAGTGCCAGCGCGCCGCCGACCGCGAGATCGCCCGCAGTGGAAAGCGCGAGCGCGGACGTGGCCCCGATATTGCCATCGGCCACCCCGCCACTGCCGCTCGCCGCACTCGCCGAAAGCGTGCCGATGGTCAGCGACGAACCGCCCGCCAGACCGAGGTCGCCGCCCGAATGGATCCGTCCAAACTCAGCATTGTCGAGGCGATAGCCCGCAGTCGTCCCCGAAACATCGCCCAGCAGCGCGCCCGCCGTGCCGGTGTTGGTCAGCGCAATCGCGGTGGTGAAGTTGCTTTGCCCCAGCGCGGCGGTCTGCCCCAGCGTCAGGTCGGCGGAGCGATAGGCGATGGTCTTGCCCACCGCCAGCGCACGCTGATCGATCAGCGACCCCGCAGTCGCTGTCAGCGCGGTCAGCGCATCGACCGTGCCTTGCAGGGTGATCGCCTGCGCCGCACTCAGCGTGATCGCGCCCGGTCCGGGGGTGCCCATGCTCGTCCCGCTGAAGTTGAGCGCCTGAGGTGTGGCCAGCGCGCGGCCCGCGGTAATCGGACCCAGGATCAGCGAGTTGGCGATCGAAGTCAGCGTCACGTCGCCGCGAGACGCTGCGCTGGACACCCGCAGCAGGCCATCGGTCGATATCGCGATATCGCCGTTGTCGGCAGTAACCGACGCCACCGTCAGCGGCCCGACGGCCTTGATCAGGATCGCGTCACCCGCCAGCGAAACCGTGCCTCCCGCATCGATATCGGTGGTGACCGTGATCGCGCCGGTCGCGGCGCTGAGCGACAGATTGCGCCC
>JANMQW010000412.1:0-3191 GCA_031370725.1 Novosphingobium sp. | reverse complement strand
CGGCGCACCAGCGAGCTGATCAAGTACGCCGCCAACGCGTTTCTGGCGACCAAGATCACTTTCATCAACGAGATCGCCGACTTGTGCGAGGCGGTCGGCGCGGATGTTCAGGACGTCTCGCGCGGGATCGGCCTTGATAATCGGATCGGTTCGAAGTTCCTCCACGCCGGGCCGGGCTATGGTGGTAGCTGCTTTCCCAAGGATACCCTCGCGCTGCTCAAGACCGCGCAGGATGCCGATGCTCCGGTGCGGATCGTCGAAGCCGTCGTAGCGGTCAACGAAACCCGCAAGCGCGCGATGGGGCGCAAGATCATCGCCGCGATGGGCGGTACCGATTCGGCGCGCGGCAAGACCATCGCGCTGCTCGGGCTGACCTTCAAGCCCAACACCGATGACATGCGCGATGCCCCCAGCCTGGCGATCGCCCAGGCGCTGCTGGATGCGGGTGCCAATGTGGTGGCGTACGATCCCGAAGGGATGGCTCTGGCCACCCCTATGCTACCCGGCGTGACGATGGCGGCGGGTGCGTATCAGGCGATTGCCGGGGCGCACGCGGTGGTTCTGGTCACCGAATGGGACGCGTTCCGCGCGCTTGATCTCAAGCGCGTCGCGCGAGAAGCGGCAACCCCGTTGCTGGTCGACCTGCGCAATGTCTACAACCCCGCCGAAGCCCGCGGTGCCGGGCTAACGTACGTGAGTATCGGGCGGGCCTAAGGCCGACCTCGGCTGTCCAAATCCAACACGTCGCCCCTGACTTGTTCCGGGGCAAGGCTTGTTCCGGCGGAGACAAGTGGGGCGCGTATCAAGCACTGGGCGACGGTCCGCTATTTCTTGTCGGGCAGCGGCTGCCACAGCTCGACTTTGGTCCCGTCGGGATCGACGATCCAGGCGAACCGTCCGCTCGGATCGGAATCGTCGCGGCCCACCGGCATAATTCCCTTGGCCGCAATCCGCGCAAGGAACGCATCAAGATCGTCGACCGCGAAGTTGATCATAAATTCGCGAGTGGAGGGCGCGAAGTATTTCGTGTCCGATTTGAATGGGCCCCACACGACGATAGGCGGGTGGCCGGGGGCATCGGTTTTCAGCGCCGCCCCACCCCAGTCTTCGATGGCGATCCCCAAGGTGTCACGATACCACGCGGCCAGCGCCTTGGGATCGGGGCTATGGAAGAATATCCCTCCGACCCCGGTGATGCGGCCCGCGGCCGGCGCGGCCTCAGCCACGGCGACCGCCGGGACCATCAGCGACGCGCTCGCCGCGACCAGCAAACTCCAGTTCCATTTCACCACCACCCTCCGCCTGTCGCCGATATCCGACCGTACATCGTGGAGACACGCGAGTCGAAGCCGATCAGCCTGGCAGCAGCCCCAGCCGTTCGCGCCCGTGCCAGCGCCATAACAGCAGCCCCGCGACCACGATCAGGCCGACCGCCAGCCCGATCCAGATGCCCAGGCCCTGCAGCGGGGTGTAAAAGCCCAGCACCACCGCGGTACCCAGACCCGGCACCCAATAGCCAAACAGCGCGATGGCCATCGGCACGCGGGTGTCCTGAAGCCCGCGCAAGCTGCCCGCGGTCACCGCCTGCGCGCCATCGAACAGCTGAAACGCAGCGGCGACCACCATGTATTGCAGCGCGAACCCGACCAGCCCGGCGTTCACCGCCGCATCGGGATCGACATACAGATGTAGAATCGCGCGCGGGAACAGCCAGATCGTCAGCCCGGTCAGCGCCATAAAGCCGGTCCCCAAAGCGATCGCGGCATTCCCGGCGTGTGCGATCGCGGTGCGGTCACCCGCGCCAAAGTGAAAGCCGACGCGAATCGTCGCGGCCTGGGCGATCCCGAACGGCACTTGGAACGCGAGCGCGGCAAATTGCAGCGCGATGGTGTGCCCAGCCAGCTCGGCCTCGCCGATCCGCCCCATCAGGAACGCTGCGCCGCAGAACAGCCCAGCCTCGGCGAGAATCGTGCCCATGATCGGCAGGCCGATCGCCAGCATGTCGCGAAAACGCGCCCAGTCGCTGCGCCACCAGCGTCCGAACAGGCAATAGCGGCGAAACCGGCGGTCGGTAAGGATCACCGCGACATAGGCCAGCATCATGACCAGAGTGGTGAGCACGCTGGAGATCGCCGAGCCATTGAGCCCCAGCGCGGGCGCCCCGAAATGGCCGAACACGAACGCATAATTGCCCAGAGTGTTGATCGCCAGCGCCAGCACCGTGATCGCGGTCGCAATCGTCGGGCGCCCGAGCGCGGAGACAAACACCCGCAGCAGCGCGGCGACGATGTTGGGGATCGCCGCCCACATCAGAATCCACAGGAAGCCCCCCGCCAGCGTTGCGACGCGCGGCTGTTGGCCGGTGAGCAGCATGATCCGCTCGCCAAACGCGCAGATCGCCATGACCGCCAGCCCGGCCATCACCGCCAGCCAAAGCCCCATCCGCATCGTTCGCCGCACCTCGCGTACCGCATGACGGCGACGCCCGAGCTCGGCTGCGATCAGCGGCGCAGCGGCGCCGACCAGCCCGGTCATCGACCACATCAGCAGGCCGAACAGCGAGACCGACAGCGACGAGGCCGCGAGGTTTTCTTCCCCCAGCCGGGCGACGAAGATTACATCGACCGCATAGACCATCATCTGGATCAGATTGGCCCCCGCCAGCGGCACGGCAAGTGCCACCAGCGCGCGCAGTTCGGCACGCATGCGAGTGGCCTCGGTGGGCCGAAAGATGGACGCAGAAGCCATGCAGCCGGCCAGGATAGTCGTCACCTGCGGCACAGAAAAGGAAAACTGGGTGCACGGGCAGCGTTTGTCCCAGCCGTGCGGCGCTTGCGTCACACCACTCAGGCAAGGCCCTTGAAGATTACAAAGCTGCCCGTCGCAATTACCATCATTGCGAAGCCCAGTTCGAGCGGTCGACGGGCCGAGGCCAGGCGGCGACCCGCCGCTCGTCCGGCGACACTGCCCGCCAGACCGCCCGCGATTAGCAACGCCACCAGCGGCCAGTCGACATAGCCGGACAGCGCATATGAAGCAGCGGTCGTCGCGCCGAGTGCGGTGACCACCACCAGCGAAGTACCGACCGCGATGCCGATCGGCATCGCCGTGGCGAGCATCAGACCTGGCACGATCAGGAATCCGCCGCCGATCCCGAAGAACCCGCTGAGCAGGCCGACGCCTAAGCCGAT
>JANMQW010000357.1:0-4229 GCA_031370725.1 Novosphingobium sp. | reverse complement strand
GCATCGCGCCGCATTGGTTTCGGAATGGGGCCGCAGGGAGATTTGGCAGACATGATCGGGTTCGAGCTCAAGGCTTTGCGCAGCGGCGCGACGATTTGCGGGATAACATTGCTCGCGGCCTGCGCGGCCAAGGCGCCGCCGCCGCCGCCGCCGCCGCCACCGCCGGTCGAGATCATCCCCTACCGTCCGTTGCCGCCGCTGGGTGCGACCTACACCATGCGCATGCCGGGGCTGGGATCTGACGGTCGGCACTCGACCGTTATCAGCGGGCTGAGCGACGACCAGCGCGTCTGGTACTTCCGCTCGGCGTGGAATGTCGCCGCGCTTAATTGCGTGGGCGTGGAATTCCAGCCGATCCTTGATGGCTACAAAGGGTTTCTCATCGACAACGCCAAAGTGCTCAAGGGGGTCAACACGCGGCTCGAGGGTACCTTCGTCAAAACCTATCCGACCCGCTCGATGGCGATCGCCGCGCGTGAAAAGGCCATGACCATCGTCTACAACTTTTTTGCGCTGCCGCCTGCGCGCAGTGCATTCTGCCAGGCGGGAATGCAGATAGCGAGCATGGCCGCCGCGACGCCCAAGCCATCTGCCGTTGCACTCGCTGCCAACTTTGGGCTGTGGGAGGCTCCGTTCGAGAATTTCTTCACCGCCTATGACCAGTACCAACGCGATGCCGCTGCGTGGGATGTCCGCTACGGTGAACGCTATGGCGCGTCTCAGCCGGGCTATCTGGCAGTGCAGGCGGCGCGCGCGTCTACTATCCCGCAGGGCGGCATGATCGGTCCCGGCAACACGACCACCCTGACCCTTCCGCCCACCGCCGGATTGGTTACCGACCCTGAGACCGGCGCGAAGATTCCGGTGATCCCGGTAACCGCGCAGCCGCAGGGGATTCCAGTGGTCCAGCCAGTCCCGCAGTCCACGCCCAAGCCGTCTCCGAAGCCCTAGCGGACCCGCCACAAAGGGCTTTTCTTGGTGCATCACGTCGGGTAGGAGGCGCGCTCTTCAGAGGGTCCGACCCGCTTGGAGACACTGGAACGGGGCCGTAGCTCAGATGGGAGAGCGCGTCGTTCGCAATGACGAGGTCAGGGGTTCGATCCCCCTCGGCTCCACCAGTGCTGATTGGATCGATAACTGCCCCATGCCGGGCTGCAAATGGCGGCCTTCTGCGCTTCCGGTGCTCACGACCAGCAGGTCGCTGCGCGCCGGTTCTCGATGACCACCATTTTCGCTCCGGCCTGAGCCAATTCTCGACCTAATCAGTATTCCAACCCACCACACCCGCTCAGCCTGAGCCTGTCGAAGGCCGCGCGCGACATTAGTCCCGTAAACCGTTAGCGTCAGCAACATGCACTTTCTCGATCAGGCCAAGATTTTCGTCCGCTCCGGCGCGGGCGGTGGCGGGGCGGTCGCGTTTCGGCGCGAGATGTATGTCGAATACGGCGGCCCCGATGGCGGCAATGGCGGCAAGGGCGGTGACATTGTCTTCGTCGCGGTGCCCGGCCTCAACACCTTGATCGACTTTCGCTATTCGCAGCACTTCAAAGCCAAGCGCGGCGGCGGCGGGGCGGGCCAGAACCGCACGGGTGCGGGTGCCGACGATATGGTTATTCAGGTTCCCGTCGGCACCCAGCTGCTCGCCGACGACGAAGACCGCACCCTCCTTGCCGACATGGCGGTCGAGGGCCAGCGCCTCGTCCTGTTACGCGGGGGCGATGGCGGGCGCGGCAACGCGAGCTACAAAAGCTCGACCAACCGCGCCCCGCGCCAGCACGGTACCGGCTGGCCGGGTGCCGAGATGTACCTGTGGCTGCGGCTCAAGCTGCTCGCCGATGTGGGCCTCGTGGGCCTTCCCAACGCAGGCAAATCGACCTTCATCAACCAGGTCACCAACGCCGAGGCCAAAGTCGGCGCCTATCCTTTTACCACCGTCCGCCCGCAACTGGGTGTAGTCCGCCACAAATCTCGCGAATTCGTTCTCGCCGACATTCCCGGCCTGATCGAGGGCGCGGCCGATGGCGCAGGAATCGGCGATCGCTTCCTGGGCCATATCGAGCGCTGCCGGGTGTTGATCCATCTGGTCGATATCTCGGTCGATGATCCTGCCCAGGCGATGAGGATCGTAGCGGGCGAGCTGACTGCCTATGGTGCGGGGCTTGACGAGAAGCCGACGCTGGTCGCGCTCAACAAGGTCGACCTCGCCGATCCCGAACTGGTCGCGGGCTTTTCTGCGGAACTGCGCGCTGCGGGGGCGGAGCGGGTGTTCGCGATCTCGGGCGCAACCGGCGAGGGCGTGTCCGCGCTGCTCGATGAAGTTTTGGGATACCTGCCGCAACGTTCGTCGATTGAACGGGCTACCGGGGGTGAAGCGGGTGAGGACTGGTCGCCGGTGTGATTGCCCGGATAGGCTCGCCCATCCCGCAATGCAGCACCGCGGTTGACTCGCACCGGGGCGCTGCCTAAGGGCGGCAGCGAAGCCGGCCGGGTCGCACCTGGGCCGCTAATCGTCTTGAAACCCCTCCCTCACGAGGATGTATTTTTCGCCGTGGCCGACGATCGCAACGACGCACCTGCCGTTCGGGAAGACCCGGCCATCGATTCGCTCGAAGACCGGATCGCTGCGGCACGCGTTGCGGAAGACAAGCGGTTGGGTCGCGAGAACGAGGCAACCGCCGAAGCCCGCGGCAAGGGCATGCAGATCGCTTCGACGATGGTCGGCTACCCGCTCGGCGGGATCATTATCGGCTGGGTGCTTGACGGATTGTTCGACACCCGGCCGTGGATCATGATCGGCTTGATGTTTCTCGCCTTTTTCGGCGCGTGCCTTCAGGTCGCGCGCAATAACAAAGCCGCCTGAAGCGCGGCGATTTCAATCAGGGATACGACGTGGCCGCTGAAGGCAAAATGGACCCGATGCACCAGTTCGCGATCTCCCCGATCGGGGGAGGCGAGCTGACCGCGTCGCCGTTCCAGTTCACCAATTCCGCGCTGTGGATGATGATCGTGCTGGCCACGATCATCGTGTTCATGTGGGGCGGCACCCGGCGCCAGCTGATCCCCGGCCGGTGGCAGGCCGCGGTCGAGGGGCTGACCGGGTTCGTCGGCGGGATTGCCACGCAGAGCATCGGACCCGAGGGTCGCAAGTATCTGCCGTGGATATTCACTGCGTTCGTGTTCATCCTGTTCTCCAACTGGGTCGGCGCGATGCCGCTGGCGATCACCGGAGCGCATCCGTTCACTGTGACCAGCCAGTTCACGATTACCGGGTTCATGAGCATCCTGAGCTTCGCCATCGTTCTGGGCGTGGGCTTCTGGAAGCACGGGCTGCATTTTCTCTCGCTGTTCGTGCCCAAAGGCGCTCCGTTTCTAGTCAAGGCTTTCGTCGCCCCGATCGAGTTCGTCAGCTTCCTCGTCCGCCCGTTCAGCCTGGGCCTGCGGCCGTTCGTGGCGATGTTCGCGGGGCACGTCCTGCTCGAGGTGTTCGGCAACTTCGTCGTCCAGGGGCTCAATGCCGGTTCCGCGCTGGGCTGGTTCATCTCGGCGCTGTGCTTCGTCTTCCTGATCTTCGTGAACGCGCTGGAACTGCTGGTCGGCGGAATCCAGGCTTACGTGTTCGCGCTGCTGACCGCGCTGTACATCAACGACGCGGTCAATCTTCACTGAGTTTCGGCTTCATTAACTTTCACGCATTTTCTCAACCACTTTACCAACGGAGTTCATCATGGATCTCGCATCTGCACAGGTTATCGGCGCTGGTCTTGCGGCAATCGGCGCGGGCGCTGCGGCGGCCGGTGTCGGCAACGTTTTCGGCAGCTTCCTTCAGGGCGCGCTGCGCAATCCGGCCGCAGCGGCCGGCCAGACGACAGTGCTCTACATCGGCTTCGCCGCCGCCGAGCTGCTCGGGCTGATGGCCTTCGCGGTTGCGATGATTATCCTCTACGCGCGTTGATTTGGGACCTGGCGGGCGCGCCCCGCCAGTTCCTCCAACCGTAAAGAGAGACCGATGCCCCAGATTTCCCAACTCGCGCTCGTCTACCAGTCGCAATGGTTCTGGCTGGTCGTGACGCTGCTCGCGATCTACTTCTTCGTCGGACGCGGGATCGTGCCCAAGGTCGAGGCGACGGTCGATGCACGTGATGCCAAGATCGCCGCCGACCTGGCCGAAGCCGAGCGCCTGCGCGCTGCGGCCGAGGCCGAGGAAGAGACCTGGCGCAAGAAGATGAACG
>JANMQW010000346.1:0-1946 GCA_031370725.1 Novosphingobium sp. | reverse complement strand
GGCTATCAGCCGACGCTGGCGACCGACATGGGCCAGCTGCAGGAGCGGATCACCTCGACCAACAAGGGCTCGATCACCTCGGTCCAGGCGATCTACGTTCCCGCGGACGATCTCACCGATCCGGCGCCTGCCACCTCGTTCGCGCACTTGGACGCGACCACCACGCTCAACCGCGCGATTTCGGAGCTGGGCATCTACCCGGCGGTCGATCCGCTCGATTCGACCAGCCGCGTGCTGACCCCGGCGGTCGTCGGCCAGGTCCATTACGACACCGCGCGCCGGGTTCAGGAGACGCTGCAGAAGTACAAGTCGCTGCAAGACATCATCGCGATCCTGGGGATGGATGAGCTGTCCGAAGAGGACAAGATCACCGTCGCCCGCGCCCGCAAGATCCAGCGCTTCCTCAGCCAGCCGTTCCACGTCGCCGAGGTGTTCACCAACATCCCCGGCAAGTTCGTCCAGATCGAAGACACCGTCGCCAGCTTCAAGGCGGTGGTCGAGGGCGAGTACGATCACCTGCCCGAGAGCGCCTTCTACATGGTCGGCGGGATCGACGAGGCGGTCGAAAAAGCCAAGAAGATGGCGGACGAGGCCTGATGTCCTTCACTTTCGAACTGGTGACCCCGGCTCGCCTGGTCCGCTCGGAAGAGGTGTATCAGGTCGATGTCCCCGGCACCGAGGGTGACTTCGGGGTGCTCGAGGGTCACGCTCCGGTAATGACCACGATCCGCGACGGCGCGCTGCGGGTTTACAAAACCGCGGGCGCGGCGCCTGAGGAAGTCCGGGTCGAGGGCGGGTTTGCCGAAGTCAATGCCAGGGGGCTCACGGTGCTCGCCGAGCACGTAATCGACTGACCGTCAGTCGGTCATCGACGGCTCAGTCACCCGCCCGCTCCACCACAGCAGCAGCCCACCCGCGATGATTACCGCTGCGCCAACGAGCGCGATTCCATCGGGCCGGTCGCCGAACAGCGCCCACCCCAAGCTTAGCGCGACGAGCATCTGGACGTAGCTCATCGGCGCCACCCGCGCCGCGCCGGTGCGTTCGGTGGCTCGAAACACCAGCCAGTGCGCGGTGCTGGCGGTGCAGGCGACGATCGCGCACCGCGCCAGGATCGACCAGTCGGGCGTTCCCACCCGGTATTGCGACAAGCCCGACCAGTGCCCCGCCAGCGTCGCCGCGGCAAGTACCGGGAGCGCCAGCACGGCGACCGAGAACTGCATCGCCAGCGCCGACCCAGATCCCGCCACTGCGCGGTTGCCGAGCATCAAAACACTCATCCCCAACGCCGAAATCAGCGGCAGCAGCGCCGCAGCCCCCAGTTCGGCGAAGCTGGGACGCAGCACGATGGTGACCCCCGCGAATGCCAGCAGCATCGCCACGATGCTGACCGGGCGCAGCCGTTCGCCCAAGACCGCTGCAGCCAGCAAAGCGGTAAGCATCGGGCTGGTGAAGGTGATCGAGGTCGCCTCGGCCAGCGGCATCACGAACAGCGCGGAAAAGAACGCGACCGTGGCCATCCCGACCCCCAGGCCGCGCAAGATATGCCAGCGCCAGCGTCCCAGACGGAACCCGGCACGACCTTCGCGGCGCCACAGCAGCACCCCCAGCAGCACCGCGCCGATTGTATAGCGAACCAGCGCCACCGCCGTTCCGGGCCACGCTCCGGCGATTGTCTTGATTACCGCATCTCCCACCGACAGCAGCGAAAATCCGCCGATGGCATAGAGCAGTCCCTGGGAATCGTTCTGGCGCAAGCCGGGCGCTTAGCCGTGACAACCAAATCGCACCACCCCCGGCTTGCCTGACGATCTTAGGAAATCCTCAAAGTTTCCATATTATTCACCACGGCCATACAGCGTGCGTTGGCCATTAGTGGCGAGCGTTCGAGCGACAGGACGGGAACCACGAATGAGCGCTTTCGGTCGGAAGAGCGGGGTCGGCAG
>JANMQW010000266.1:0-3900 GCA_031370725.1 Novosphingobium sp. | reverse complement strand
CAGCTGATGCCGGGCGATGTCATCATCATCCCCGAGAGCACGTTCTGAGCACCGGGGCCGCACGATGAACGCCGTCCTCACCGAACTGCGGATTGCCGCTTACGGCGCCTGGCAGCGCCGCTGGATGGCGCTCGCGATCGCTTGGGGCGTGGCCATGCTCGGCTGGCTGGCGGTGGCGATGTTTCCCAATAGCTATGAATCCAAGGCGCGTATCTTCGTCCAGCTCGACGATGTGCTGGCCGAACAGATCGGGATTGGGCCGAACGATGCCCGCCGCGATCTCCAGCGCGTGCGCCAGACGCTGACCAGCGCGGTCAACCTCGAGAAGGTCGTCCGCGCCACGCGGATCGGCGAGAGCGTGACCGACCGCCGCCAGATGGAGGCCGCTGTCGCGCTGCTCGGCAAGGAAGTGACGGTTGTTTCGGAGCAGGACAACTTGTTCGAAATCACCGCTGTATCGGGCGAAAGCGCGCTGTCCGACCTTCAAAACTCGCGCCTCGCGCAAGACATCGTCCAGAAAATGATCGACATTTTCCGCGAGGAGAACCTGTCGGGCGGGCGCGGCGAGATGAAGGATACGCTGACCTTCATGGACCAGCAGCTCGAAAGCCGTAAGCGCGACCTTGAGGCCGCCGAACAGAAACAGATGACGTTCGAGGCGCAGAACGCCGAATCGATCCCCGGATCGGGCGCACTGGCCCAGCGCCAGGAAGCCGCACGTTCCGAAATGCGCGGGATTGATGCCGACATCGCTGCCGGGCAGAGCGCGCTGGCCGCGATCGAGGGGCAGCTGTCGGGTACGCCTGCGACGATCGCGTTGGCCGGTGGCGGCGGAGTGCGCGATGCACTCGGCCAGGCGGAGGCCCAACTCGCTGGGCTCCGCTCGCGCGGGCTGACCGACAATCATCCCGATGTGATCGCGGCCAAAAGCCAGATCGTCCTGCTCGCCCGCCAGGCGGCGGGTGATCGCGGCAGTGTCGGCGGTGCACCCAACCCGGCCTATTCGTCGCTTTTCTCGATCAAGGCCGAGCGTCAGGCCAACCTTCAGGCGTTGCTCTCGCGCCGCGCCTCGCTCCAGGGCGAGATGGGGCTGCTTTCCGGCCGCGCGGCGGGCGAGCCAGCGGTGGCCGCCGAAAGCGCGCGGATTGGCCGCGATTACGATGTGCTCAAGGCGCAGTACGACAAGCTGCTTCAGGACCGCGAGGAATTGCGCCTGCGCGGCCAGGTCGAGAGCGAAACCAACGCGGTCAAGTTCCAGGTCATCGATCCGCCTACAACGCCGCGCAAGCCGGTCGCGCCCAATCGTCCGCTGCTGCTGTTCGCTGTGTTGGTGATCGCGATCGGCGCAGGGATTGGCAGCGCAATGGCCGCAAGCCAGGTGCGCTCCAGCTTTGCCACCACCGCCAAGCTGGAAGCCGCGACTGGGCTGCCAGTGCTTGGCGCGATATCCCAGACGATTACCCAAACCGCGCGCGCCTTTAACCGGCGGCGGATGAAATGGTTTGCGGGCGGCAGCGCCGCGCTGGGCGGGGTGTTCGTGCTCCTGCTCGCGGTCGAATTCGTTCAGCGCAGCATGGTGGCCTGATGACCCAACACACCCGTATCGCCGTGCCCGAAGAACGCTCGCTGCTTGAACGCGCCGCGCCGAGGTTCGGTTTTGCCGCACCCCCGGTTCCGAAGCTGCCCGAGGCTGCGCTTGTGGCGCCGCCGGTGGCTGCGCCGGTCACGCAACCTCGCCCTGCCTTGGCCGTAAGCCCGTTGCGGACCGAGCCTGCGCCGCTCTCGCCGCCGCTGTCTTTCCCTCCGCTGGCGTTTACTGGCGAGCGCCATCCGATCGATCGCGAGCAACTGCGCGCCGCTGGGTTCATCGTGCCTGGCGACCCGGTGAGCGCGCTGCTCGAAGAATTCCGCCTGGTAAAGCGCCAGATCATGCTGATCGCCGCCGAGTCGCGCGCCGGGATCGGCGCACCGCACGGCGAGCGCATTCTGATCGCCTCGGCGCACAGTGGAGAGGGCAAGACCTGGTGCGCGGTCAACCTGGCGCTGGCGATCGCGGCCGAAAAGGACAACGAAGTTCTGCTGGTCGATGCCGATTTCGCCAAGCCAAGCGTGCTTTCCACGCTGGGGCTGCCCGGTGGGCCCGGGCTGATGGACGCGCTGGCCGATCCAGAGCTGGCGGTCGAGGACTGTGTGCTGGGGACCGACGTCGCCGGGCTTTACGTTCTGCCCGCAGGCCGCACGACCAATTCAGACACCGAATTCCTCGCCGCCAACCGCGCCGCGCAAGTCCTCGAGCGGCTCTCGGACCAGGCACCCAACCGCTTGATTATTTTCGATTCGCCGCCCGTACTGGCGGCATCGCCCGCCGCCGAGCTGGCCTCGATCGTCGGCCAGACGCTGGTCGTGGTCCGCGCCGAACGCACTGGCGAGGCGGCGCTCCGGGATACCATTTCGCTGCTTTCGGGCTGCGAGGACATCAAGCTGCTGCTCAACGGGGTCCAGTTCTCGCCCACCGGGCGGCGCTTCGGTTCGTACTACGGGTACGGGGGATGACTGAGATGCCGCCCAAGATTTTCAGGGCCAAGATTTTTCGGGCCATGCTGCTGGGTGGCACACTCGCCGTGGTTGTGGTGCCGGTCCATGCGCGCGAGGCCAAGGCCGCGTCCGCCAAGAATGAGGCGCCCCGTCAGAAAAGCCGCACGGCCGATGGCACGCGGACGTCGGTGACGCCTTACATCGAGGTTTCGCAGGTCGTCTTTGCCGAGCTTTCGCCGGGCAGCGACGTGCTGACATACACCAACCTCGCTGCGGGCGTGGAGGCCGAAATCGCCGGGCGCAACACCCAAGGCGCGGTTTCTTTGCGTTATGAGCGGCGGATCGGTTGGGGCAAGACTGATCCAAACGGCGATGTGGTCAGCGGTCTGGCGCGGGTCTCCAGCCAGATCGTGCCGGGCACGCTGCGGATCGACGCTGGCGCGCTGGCGACCCGCGCGCGGGTCGATGGCAGTGGTGGTGCCAGCCTCAATCCGCTGGTCTCGCGCGGCGAAAACTCCAGCCAGATCTATTCGTTCTACGCGGGGCCGACGCTGACCACTCACGCCGGTGACGTCGCGCTGGCCGCTTCGTACCGCGCCGGATACACCCGGGTCGAAGATCCCAAGGGCTTCCGCTCGGCGCCCGGCGTGCCCGCAGTGGATATCGTCGACGATACCCTGAGCCAGGCTGCAACACTCTCTGCCGGGGTTCGTCCTGGTGATGTCCTCCCGGTCGGCGTCACCGCCTCGGCGGGCTGGGCGCGTGAGGACATTTCCAACCTCGATCAACGGATCGACCAGAAGTACGCCCGGCTCGACTTCGTCTTCCCAGTCTCGCTCGATGTCGCGCTGCTCGCAGGGTTCGGGTACGAGGATGTCGAGATTTCCAGCCGCGACGTGCTGCGCGATGCGAATGGGCTTCCAGTGATCGGCTCCAACGGCCGCCTGCGCACCGACAAGTCGGCTCCGCGTCAGCTTGCCTACGATGTCAGCGGATTGATTTACGATGCGGGCGTGATGTGGCGCCCCTCGCGCCGCACCTCGCTCGAAGCGCATGTCGGCAAGCGCTATGGCAGCACCAGCTTTTATGGCACATTCGCCTATGCGCCCGATGCGCGCAGTTCGTTCAACGTTTCGGTTTATGACAACGTTTCGGGCTTCGGCAGCACGGTGCGCCGCGCGCTCGAAGATCTGAGCACCGATTTCGAGACTTCGCGCAATCCGTTGACCGGCGATCTCAACGGTTGCGTGATAACCCGCGCTAACGGTTCGTGCCTTAATTCGGCGCTCAGTTCGGTCGCCGCCGCAACTTTCCGCGCCCGCGGGATCTCGGCCAGTTACAATCTCACGCTCGGGCGGATCAACG
>JANMQW010000188.1:0-2135 GCA_031370725.1 Novosphingobium sp. | reverse complement strand
AGCAGCGCGATCCGGTCGTCGGGATCGATCCGCAGGTTGAGCCGCTTGAGGATCGGCTGCTCGTTGTAGCCGACCGCGGCCAGATCGAGCGTGATCAGCGGCGGGCGCATTTCATCGGGGCTGGGAAAATCGAAGCTGAGGCTGGGATCTTCCATCAGCGCGGCAATCGGCTGCATCCGCGCGAGCATCTTGGCGCGCGACTGGGCCTGCTTGGCGGTGGAGGCGCGGGCGCTGTTGCGCGCGACGTAATCCTGCAGCCGCGCCCGCTGCGCATCCTGCGAAGCCTTGGCCGAGGCCAGTTGCGCGGCGCGTTCGGCACGCTGGCGCTCGAAGCTGTCGTATCCGCCGGGGTACAGCGTCAGCTTGCCGCCCTGAAGGTGGAGGATGTTGTCGACCACGTTGTTAAGCAGATCGCGCTCGTGGCTGATCACGATCAGCGTGCCGGGATAGCCCTTGAGGAAGGTTTCAAGCCACAGCGTCGATTCAAGATCGAGGTGGTTCGAAGGCTCGTCGAGCAGCAGCACGTCGGGCGCCGAGAACAGCAGCGCGGCCAGCGCCACGCGCATTTTCCACCCGCCCGAAAAGCTATCGAGCGGTTGCGCCTGCATCGCCTCGTCGAAGCCCAGCCCGGTGAGGATGATCGCCGCGCGCGAGGGTGCGGTGTAGGCATCGATCGCCAGCAGCCGGTCGTGGATGTCGCCCAGGCGATGAGCATCGCTGCAATGTTCGGCCTCATCTAGCAACGCGGCGCGCTCGGTGTCGGCGGCCAGGACGAGATCGAATGGCGAGAGAGTGCCCGCAGGGGCATCCTGTGCAATGTAGCCGAGCCGGGCGCGGCGAGGAATCTCGACCGAGCCACCATCGGGATCGAGCTGGCCGACGAGCACTTTCATCAGGGTCGATTTGCCCGCGCCGTTGCGCCCGATCAGGCCATAGCGGCCGCCGGGACGCAGCGCTGCAGTCGCGCCGTCGAGGATCGTGCGCCCGCCAAGCCGCACGGTGATGTTGCTGATCGTAATCATCGTGGCGCGCCCCTAGCAGGGGGGCGCGCAAAACGGAACCGTTTCATGCTGCGGTGCGGTATGGACGGAGAGCTAGCGGGTTTGCTCCTCCATCCACGCCTCAAGCGCCGCAACCTCATCGGACGCAAACCGCAAGCCCAGCTTGGTGCGGCGCCACAGCACGTCTTCGGCGGTGCGGGCCCATTCGGAGTCGATCAGATAGGCGACCTCGCGCTCGCTCAGGCCATGTCCGAAGTCGCGCCCCAGTTCGGCGCGGCTTAATGCATCGCCCAGGATCGTTCGCGAAAGCGTGCCGTAGGCGCGGGTCAGGCGCAGCGCCTGGTCTTTGCCAAGGAAGGGGTAGTCGTTCTCCAGCGCTGCGCACAGGTCGCCCGCCCCCTGCTTGGGGAAATCGCCCCCGGGCAGCGGCTCGCGGTCGGTCCAGTCGCCGCCTGAAAGCGCAGGCAGGTGCGGTTGAAGTCTGGCGACCGCGGCCTCGGCGAGGTTGCGATAAGTGGTGATCTTGCCGCCGAATACCGACAGCAGCGGGGCGGCCCCCGCTTCAGCATCGGCGCCGCCATCGAGCGTGAAGCTGTAGCCACGGGTCGCCGCCTCGGGCCGGCCCTTTCCGTCGTCGATCAGCGGCCGCACCCCGGCGAACGACCAGACGACATCCTTGGGTGAAATTGCCTTGGCGAAGTAATCGTTCACCCCCGCGCACAGATACGCGATTTCTTCGTCGGTCGCGTGAATGCCGTCGAGCGAGCCGTGGTGATCGGCATCGGTGGTGCCGATCAGGGTGAAATCGCGCTCATAGGGGATCGCGAAGAAAATCCGCCCGTCGGGGAGCTGGAAGAAATAGGCGAAGTCGTGGTCGAACAGCTTGCGCACCACGAGGTGCGATCCCCGCACCAGGCGCATCTTCTGCTGCGGGCGCAAGCCGGCGCGGCCGAGCAGATCGAGCACTGCAGGGCCGGCGGCATTAACCACCGCGCCCGCGCGGAACGTTTCGCCGCCCGCCTCGATGAGCCACCCCGCGCCCTCGCGGCGAAGTGCGGTGACTTCGCAGCGGGTGCGCACCGTTGCCCCGCGGTTGGCAGCATCGCGCGCGTTGAGCACCACCAGCCGGGCATC
>JANMQW010000174.1:0-5714 GCA_031370725.1 Novosphingobium sp. | reverse complement strand
TCATCCGAAAGCCGCACCGGATCGCGGCGCAAATCGGCACCGCTGAGCTCTATCCGTTCGATCCCCGCAGGAAGCAAAGCTGCGATCGCCTGCGCCGCATCATGCGCGCCGGCCTCGTCGGGGCCGCAGAAGTAGAACGTTCGGCACTCACGTGACGCCCGCGCGGCGGTCGCGGCGAAATTCGCCTGCGTGGCTTTCACCGCGTGGCTTTCACTGGCTAGCGGTGCCGCCGCCCGAGCGCAGCCGCAGCGAGACCTTGGCAACAATCTGATCGGCGACCACCCGCGCGAGGTTCTCCAGCGCGGTCTGCTCGGCGGCGATGGTCGCGTATTCGGAACTGACTACGTCGATCCCCGCGTCCGATCCGGCGGTGGCATCGAGCAGAATCTTGCCATCCTGGGCATCGACCAGTTGATAGCGCGCGCGCAAGCTCCGCCGCTCACGCGCAATGGTGTCATTGCCGAGCAGGCCCAGCCCCTCGAGTTTGTCGTCGAGCCGCACATCTAGGCGATAGCGCGCACTCGAAGCCCCGCTCGTCCCCAGCCGGTCGATCAGCGCGTTGCGCACCAGCCAGCCGCGCTGACCCTCGATCACCGGGACCGAAACATCGGCCAACGCATGCGCGACCATGCCGTTGCCACCACCCGCATACATCGGCTGGAGGCCGCACGAGGAAAGGACGAGCGCGCCCCACAGAATCACTAGCCGCTTCATGCGACGAGCCCCATCACGAGACAAAATTGACCAGCCGGTCGGGCACCACGATCACCTTCTTCACCACCGCCCCATCGAGCGCACGCTGGACCTTGTCGCTGGCCAGGGCAAGCGCCTCTAGCTCTTCGCGCGCGGTGCCTTTGGCCACGGTCAGCGTATCGCGCAGCTTGCCCATCACCTGGATCGCGATGGTCACCTCGTCCTCGACCAGCAGCGCCGGATCGACCGGGGGCCACGTTGCATCGGCGATCAGGCCGGATTCGCCCATGTTGGCCCAAGCCTCTTCGGCCAGATGCGGCATCATCGGCGCGGCGAGCAGCAGCAGCGAATGAATCGCGGCGGAGCGGCTGGCCGAGGGCGCGGCTTTTTCGATGGCGCTGGCCAGACCGTAGATCTGCGCCACCGCCTTGTTGAAGCCCAGCGCTTCGATATCGGTGGCGACTGCTGCGACCGCTTGGTGGTGCTTGCGATCAAGCGCCGGATCGCTGCCCGTCGCCGCCGCATCGTATTGCCCGCACAATCGCCACAGCCGCTGGACGAACCGCCAGCAGCCCTCGATCCCGGCTTCGGACCACGGCAAGTCGCGCTCGGGCGGGCTGTCCGACAGCACGAACCAGCGCACCGCGTCGGCGCCGTATCTGGCGATGATGTCGTCGGGATCGACCACGTTCTTCTTGCTCTTGGACATCTTGATGACCCGGCCGATCTCGACCGGCAAACCGGTGGCCTTCTCGAACACCCCGCCATCACGTTTCTCGACTTCCTCCGGCAAGAGCCATTTGCCGGCCGGTTCGTTAGTGCCGGTCCGCTGGTAGGTCTCGTGCGTCACCATGCCTTGCGTGAACAGGCTGGCGAATGGCTCTTTGACGTCGATCAGGCCGATGTGCGCCAAGGCGCGGGTCCAGAACCGGGCGTAGAGCAGGTGCAGGATCGCATGCTCGATCCCGCCGATATATTGCTCGACCGGCAGCCATTTGGCGACGACCTCGCGGTCAAACGGCTGGTCCGCCGGCTGGCTGGCGAAACGCAGGAAATACCACGACGAATTGACGAAGGTGTCGAGCGTATCGGTCTCGCGCTCCGCCGCGCCACCGCATTTGGGGCACGAAACGTGCTTCCACTTCGGGTGCTGG
Organism: Novosphingobium sp.; assembly: GCA_031370725.1. Classification (GTDB taxonomy): domain Bacteria; phylum Pseudomonadota; class Alphaproteobacteria; order Sphingomonadales; family Sphingomonadaceae; genus Novosphingobium. The sequence goes on along the minus strand of JANMQW010000174.1, from coordinate 3,867 downwards.
ACCAGCGGGTTGCCGGGTGTCTTGAAGTCGACATCATCGGGCAGCACCACTGGCAACTGGTGCTTGGGCACGGGCACGATCCCGCAGGCAGCACAATGAATGAATGGGATTGGCGTGCCCCAATAGCGCTGACGGCTGACGCCCCAATCGCGCAGCCGCCACTGGGTTTCGCCCTCGCCCCAGCCATCGTGCTGGGCCTTGGCAATCACCGCGCGCTTGGCCTCATCGACGGTCATCCCGTCCATCCAGCGCGAATTTACGATCCGCCCGTGGCCGGTGTAGGCCTCGTCGCCGGTGAAGGTCTGCGCGGTCTCGCCACCTTCTGCGACCACCCGCAGCACCGGCAGTTCATACTTGCGTGCGAAATCGAGGTCGCGCTGATCGTGCGCCGGGCACCCGAACACCGCTCCGGTGCCATAGTCCATCAGCACAAAATTGGCGACATAGACCGGCAGGTGCCACGCCGGATCGAGCGGATGCTCGACCGAAAGCCCCGTGTTGAAGCCCATCTTCTCAGCGGTCTCGCGCTCGGCCGCGGTGGTCCCGCCCAGCTTGCATGTCGCGATGAACGCGGCGAGTTCGGGCGCGTTGGCAGCCATAGCGGTGGCCAGCGGATGCTCTGCGGCGATCGCGACGAAACTGGCGCCGAACATCGTATCGGGGCGGGTGGTGAACACCTCGATCCCTTCCGTGCTGCCCGCCAACTTAAAGGTGCAGCGCAGGCCTTGCGATTTGCCGATCCAGTTTTCCTGCATCAGGCGCACTTTGTCGGGCCACTTGTCGAGGCTGCTCAGCCCGTCGAGCAGTTGATCGGCGAATTGGGTGATCCGCAAGAACCACTGGCTGAGCTTGCGCTTTTCGACCAGCGCGCCGCTGCGCCAGCCGCGCCCGTCGATGACCTGCTCGTTGGCCAGCACGGTCTGGTCGACCGGATCCCAGTTGACCGCGGATTCCTTGCGATAGACCAGCCCGGATTCGTATAGATCGAGGAACAGCGCCTGTTCGTGGCCATAATAGTCGGGCTCGCAGGTCGCCAGTTCGCGGCTCCAGTCGAGCGCGAAGCCGAGGCGCTTGAGCTGTTTCTTCATCGTCTCGATGTTGGCGCGGGTCCAGCCGCCGGGGTGGACGCCCTGCTCCATCGCCGCGTTCTCCGCAGGCATTCCGAACGCATCCCAGCCCATCGGGTGGAGCACTTCGTGCCCGCGCATCCGCTTGTAGCGCGCCAGCACGTCACCCATCGTGTAGTTGCGGACGTGGCCGATATGGATCCGCCCCGAGGGGTAGGGAAACATCTCAAGCACATAGCTGCGCGGCTTTTCGCTGCCGCTGTCGGCGCGGAATGTCTGCGCCTCGTCCCACGCGCTTTGCCAGCGCGGGTCGGCGGATGCGGGATCGAAGCGTTCGGCGGTCATAGAGCTACTCGACTTCGCTACATCTTGATCCTCCCCATTTTTCCGCAGGACAAATGGGGAGGGGGACTGCCGCGCCGCTTGGCGTGGTGGTTGAGGGGGATCTTGCGCTAATACCCCTCCGTCAGTCGGCTAAAGTGCCGACTGCCACCTTCCCATTTGCGCCAGCGCGAAAAGGGGGAGGAACGTTTTTCAGCCTTTGACCGCGCTGCGCCGCAGGTCGCGGGCCTTGGTCAGGATGATGTCTTCAAGCTTCTGGACGGTGGCCGCCTGGACCGGGGCATCCACCCACCCGCCGCCTTGGGCAGTCTGGCGGCTGGCGGCGACGCGCAGGGCATCGGCGCGCAAATCCTGGTCGAGGATCGAAACCGTGACTTTGACCCGCTCGCCCGGATTATTGGGGTTGGCGTACCAGTCGGTGACGATAACCCCGCCGTTGCTATCGGTCTGGACCAGCGGCATGAACGAGAGCGTTTCGAGGCTGGCGCGCCACAGGTAGCTGTTGACCCCGATGGTCGTCACCTTGCTGGCGGCAAGGTCTGCCTTGGGGCGTCCGCCGCCTCCCCCGCACGAAGCGAGCAGTGCTGCAGCGGCCACGGCCGCAGCGCTGCGGCCAAGAACCATGCGGATTGAGGTGCGGGTTGAGATTAGGCTGGAGGTCACGCAAGAATCCTGTCTGTAAACGGCGAAAGGCCGGGGCGCAGCGCCACGGACCTCTTGCGTCGAGGGAGCTCTATCATCGCACGCGCGCGGGCGGCAAGCCCGTTCGCCCCCAAGATCATCGGGACAGCACTTGGACGGTCTGCGGGTGAACCCCAAATGAACCCTCGGGCGAGTCTGTGCGTCTTGGGCAACACCTTATGCCGAAAGGGACGAACAGTCGGGAATTTGTGGATTTTTCGGTTGAAATGCCTATCTCCGAGTGACCACTGTGTGGTTGCGAGAATTGCGGGAACAATTCCGGCGAGTCGCAGTAGAGAATCGGTCGAGGCTTCAGGGCAAACCAATGCGCAGGCAAGGCGATCAGGGCCAAATTAATAAGGGCACGGCAGGAGGGCGGGCGCTGGGCGCTTTCGCCGCTGGTGCGTTTGTCTTCGGCCTGCTGATGCACCCTGCGGTCGGCAACGCTTTTTCGAGCGGATTCGATTTGCAGCCGGTCAGCCTGTCGGCACGTGGCAGCATCGGTTCATTCACCCCCGCTTCGGTCGATCCGCGGATGGCGGCGCGGGTCAGCATCAACCGGCTGGCCAACAGCCCGTTGTTCAAGTTCACCCCGGCCGCCAGTGACGGGCGCGCCAACCGCGCGGTAACCGTCGCGGTGCGCGTCGATAGCGAAACCGCCCGCGCGGTGTCGGTGCGCCAGACGCTTGCCGCAGCCGCATCGCAGCCGGGCATCGCCGCGGTGCGCGTCGCTCCAAGCGGGTTCAACCTGGGCGTGGCGCGCGGCTATGAAAGCTTTGCACCCAAGCTGGCGCCCAAGTTTGCGCCCAAGTTCACTCAGGCGATCGTCGCGTCTGAGATCAAGAAGTTCGACATGCCCGATCTTGCTGCGTTCGCGGCGGGCAAAGCCAAGAACCGCACCGGCGATGCGCCGCGCTTCGCACCGCGCGTCGCGCTCGACGAGACCGCCAAACCGGGTCGTGCCCCTCGCACGCTCGAAGGCCAGGGCGATTATTCGGTAGATGTCGGCGGCAGCTATCGCGTCGCCCGCAACCTGGCGGTCACCGCCGGGGTCCGCTATTCGACCGAGCGTGACCGCGTCGCGCCGCTCACTGACGCTACGCAAGACAGCCAGGCGGTTTACGTCGGAACCCAGTTCCGCTTCTAGGCACCCGTACCTGCGATTTCGCGTGGCGCCTGCTTGCCCCCTCACCTCGCATTCCCTAGCGTCACCCCGGCATAACAACGCATGGGAGAGTGACTGATGGGCCGGGTGGCAATCATAACCGGGGGTACCCGCGGCATCGGCAAGGCGGTTAGCCTCGGGCTTCAGGCCCATGGCTTTACCGTCGTCGCCAACTACGCGGGCAACGAAGCCAAGGCCAGGGCCTTCACCGATGAGACCGGGATCCCCGCCTACAGGTGGGACGTCGGCGATCACCAGGCCTGCCTCGACGGCTGCGCCAAGGTCGCGGCCGAAGTCGGACCGATCGACGTGGTGGTCAACAACGCCGGGATCACCCGCGACGGAACGCTCCACAAGATGAGCTTCGACGACTGGAACGAGGTGATGCGGATCAACCTCGGCGGGTGCTTCAACATGGCCAAGGCGACATTTCCGGGGATGCGCGAGCGTGGCTGGGGGCGGATCGTCAATATCGGCTCGATCAACGGCCAGGCCGGGCAATACGGCCAGGTCAACTACGCCGCCGCCAAATCGGGCATCCACGGCTTCACCAAGGCACTGGCGCAGGAAGGCGCCAAGTTCGGGGTGACCGTCAACGCGATCGCGCCGGGC